>JAFQKM010000224.1 GCA_017396925.1 Clostridia bacterium | reverse complement strand
ATCTGTGTATCGCCGTCATAGGCGGTCCACTCGCCGGCGGTCATGGGGGCTGACAATGTGAGCGTATGGACATCACCGTCGGTAAGCGTCATGCTGTCCACAGTGATGACGGTCTCGCCGCACTCCAGGCGCAGATCCTGCATGCGATCCAGCAGCGCTGCTTCTGTCATATTGCGCATGTTATTGTAGATATTGAAATCTACAGTTGCATCTCCAATATCCAGATTATTCCATTCAACCCGCACATTGCAGTCCTCGTTATAGAATATAACTTCGCTTACTGTGGCGTCATAGATGAAGGGACGGGTTTCATTATTTACATAATCGCCATCGATATAATACAGATACAGCGATTCTCCGGCATACGCAGCAAGATCCTCCTGCTTGAATACACCGTCGTACCGCACGAAGCCTGTAAATTCACCGGCGGACTTTGTCATGTTGCCTGTTGTAACACAAACTTTACCATCGGCATCACGAAGTTCAAATCTGGCTGTACCGGAGGAATTGAGGGTATCAGACCAGATCGGGAACTCTCCGAAGTTTGTCCACATGGTATGAGTATCATTACTGCTATTATAGGACGTATAATTCCAGTCTCTGGAATAATAAAGACCATCTATTACATCAACATTATCGATCTCGATACCGTTTAAGAAGAGATAATAGTATCTATTCGCAGTCAGCTCCCCTGTGATATTCAGTGTGCCATACAGGTAGGTCCAGCTGCTGCCAGTCCAGTCTTCTTCAAAGACAGAACATCTGGCCACCTCATTGCCCTTGGAATCACACATGGTCAGCACATCGGTGCCGTCACCCATAAAGGAGTCAAAGTTGTACAGCCCCAGGCGGAAGGTCTGTTCTGTGACATCAACGTCCATAGATTGGGGATAGAAATTGGCATCCACGGTGCTGGTGTTAGCATAGGGATTCGTGACCTGTTTGTCATTCCACCAAGTATAGTCACTGATCTTCCAATACACATAGAAATAGTCGGGATAATTATCGGCAGATACTTCCATGCCGTTCAAAGTCAGCGGAATGGTGACCAGACCGTCCTCGGGGATCACGCCGCTCCACTCGCCGTAAACGGTGGTTTGATTATAGTCATCGGCGATCAGCACATTATAGACGGTTTCTTCATCGGGATAGAGGAACTGAACCCCCAAAATACCCGACTGCGCATCGGTGAAATAAGCGTCACCCAGCTGGAAACTGTGACTACGAGCGCTTTCGGTTACTGCACCTGCACCGTCTACCAAAATGCGTTTACTGGTATCAGCCAGCGTAAGGGTGTAGGGTGTACTTCTCTGCAGCTGCTGTCCTTCTGCCACAGCCAGTTCCATGTAGAATCTCCAAGCGCCGGAAGTCTCGTTTTGATAGAAGTCACGGAAAGCGCCGGTGGAGCTTGCAATGGTCTTGCCTTCTGCATCGGCCAGGGTCAGGCTCATGTTGGCCAGTTCAGCATCCGACTTCAGGCCGTAGACCTCCATATAAACCTCAGCGGTCTGGGTGTCATAATACAAGTCGGCATTGACATAATCGATCAGCAGAGAACCACTGTCTACAACGCACAGCTTCTGGTCTACAGTGTAGCGCTCTTCACCTACAGCCACCTGCAGATCATATTCACCTGCGGGAATGTTGGCAAACTTATGGTCTGCATCGGCACTTTCGTCATTGAAAGTGGCGCTGTAGAAATACCACTGTCCAGCATTGTCGCTGTTTTTGTAGTAACTGATGGTCGAGCTGCCTGCCAGGACTTTGCCTTTGCTGTCCACAATCTGCAGCACACCGCCGGAAGCAAGTGTCACGCCCTCCTCCACCGGGAAGGTAAAGTCGCCGCTGCTGCGACGCAGGTATGCATAAGACACACCTTCGTAGGCATAGGCATAGGTGGGGTCATTCGGCGTCAGGCTGAATAACGAGATCCCACCGCCATAGCCCTGAGGCTCCGGCATCTCTTCGCCTTCAGCAATCACCGGCAGAGTCAGGGTCTCGACGTAGACCGGTTCTGTGTCTGAAGCAAAGACATTGAGCGGCAGCATGGAGACGACCATGCAAACGGCCAGAAAAAGACTTGCTATTCTTTTCTTCATACTCATTTTCCTTTCTTTTGTATTTTTCTCTATGTCAACAGGCTGCACGAGCCTGGAATTGCCATATTATCAGAAGGACACTATCCCCCCTGCTGTTCGATGATCTGCTGCAGCTTTTTGCAGACACGCTGCAGGCGCTTCTTGACGGTTTCATACTGCATCCCTTGAATCTGCGCGATCTCCCGGGTGGAGTAACCGCCGTAATATTTCATCTCGACCATCTGCCGGTCGCGCATGGGCAATTTGTGCAAGGCCTCATGCAGCAGCTCATGATCTTCCCAATGGTCAAGCGCATCCTGCCGGAAGGGCTGCTCCTCTTCAGATGGCTGCCACTGTTGGCGGATATCCTGAAACTTATGAATGGCCTTACGGTCGGCCATGGTGGCCAGATAGGCCTTGATGGTTCCCCTGGATGGATCAAATTGCCGACGCTGCAGATAAAAATCGGTCAGTGTGTCCTCGATACAATCCTCGATATCCGCTTCCCCCTGGATTCGAAGACGGACGATATAATACAGTCCTTTGGAAAACTGCGCCTTCAGTTGGCGTACACCGGCTTCCGGATCGGTTTCCAATAGTTCTAACAGACGCTTATCTGTCATCCCATCACCCCCTATAATTTAATTGGAGATTTTTGGGGAAAAGGGGACACTTTTTTCAAAAGTTTTTGAAAAAATTCAAAAATATATCTTAGCAGCAAAAAAAGACGCCCTTAAGGGCGTCTTTTTAGATATTTTTATTCGTTTTTGTTCTTTATTCGGCCTCGACTTCAAACTCGATTGTAAAGGGGTGATCCCAGCGGTAGGCCAGGCTTCCAAACCGGAGGGTCAGTTCCAGTTCATTCTCACCGCCGACAATATAGAAACGCGCACCGGTAGTCTCCAGATAGTCCTCCCCTGTCTCCGGATCGACGGTCGGCTCGCGGATCAGATCGACTGAACTGCTGTTGATACTGACCGATTTCCCCGCAGGCGTAAACTCCTCTGCAATCAGCGTGTCCAGTCGTTTGGCTATTGGCCCCCACCAGATCAGGCTGCGCTCAGGGTTTGCATTTTCGATTTTAAAATCGGCATCCCACCAGATCGTCTGCTCATAAAGATGGCAAAGGATCTTTGTGTCTTCGTCAAGGATCGGAACTTCTTCCCGATGGTCCGATACCACATAGTCGGTCAGCGTCAAGGTGGCATCGGGCAGCTCCATCTGTAGATCCAGCGTGCCGCCGTCGTTGTCGAGCCATATACGCTCGACAATCTCCCCTTGCTGCAGGTCATCACGAAGCAACTGATAGACATAGGGTACATGAAGGGTGTATTTACCTGGCTGGGCGGGACCGAAGTTCCATTCATAAAACTCATATCCGCTGAAAGGAGAATACCCTTCGGCATTACCTACCAACACTGTGCCATCCTCGGCTGTTGCTGTAATCTCATAACCGGCAGCGGTCGACCTCCAAATGCCATGACTCAACGAAGGCTGAATAACATAATCACCTTCACTGAGCGGGTAAATGGCCACGATCAGGTTTCCGTTCTCGATACGCGGCAAAGCCAGCAGACCGCCTTCGTCTTCAGTCATTTCGTAATATCCAGCCTTTTCGAAAGAGACCTCGGTCTCAGCACGGTGCAGGACGATCTCTGACTCCACACCATCTCTCCAGCACAGTGTCAGAGGCAATGTGTCTGATTTCTTATCAAAGTCTTCCGGCAGATCACAGTAGTAAATATAACGCACCTTTTCGACCACAGCTGCACCCTGTGTCATGTCGATGGCACGGCCATCCTCCGCAATCATCTGCCCCTGAATAAAACGGGGCTCAACGCCTTTGACCTTCGGACGGCTTGCACTATAGCCATCCAGTTTCTTCGCTCGCTGCTCTTCAGAGCCAAAATCCATCGTTCCATCCAGAATCATCTGCCCATCTTTCCAATAAGCAAAATCACAGGTCAGGGTGCTGCCTTCAGTTTCAACTGTGAAAGGTTCTTCAAGAATATACACGGGCAGTTCGGGATCACGGTTTATGCCGTAACCCGGAACGATGCCGAAATAACGCAGAATAAACCATGCACATCCAACCAGCAGCGCACCCAAAAGGATCAGAATGAGGCCCATGGTCATGGCACGCAGCAGCTTTTTCAAACTACGCTGATGGCGCTTTTTAACGGTCTCGTAGGGAATATCCAATTCTGTGGCAATCTCGCGGGCGGTCATCCCGTTATAGTATTTCATGCGGACGATCTGTTCGTCCAACGGATCAAGGCTCCTGAGATAAGCATCCAGTTCTTCCCTGTCCTCAAATCTGGAAATGGGATCTTCCTCACAAGAGATCGTTTCTCCATCTTCGGTCAATATGGGCTGATGAGCATTGTCCCAATATTTCTTAATAGCCAGGCGCCGCACAATAACTGCAAGATAGCCTTTCAGGCTGCCTTTTGCCATATCAAACTGCGTGCGCTGCCAGTAAAACTCAGTAAAAGCATCATTGACACACTCGCGGATATCTTCTGTCTGCGTCAAGTGTGCAGCAGCCACCGACCACAGCAAACCGGAATATTCTGTAAAAAGCTTCTCTATTCCCTGCTCGGGCGCATTCTCCAACAACTGCAGGATCTCGTTGTCGTCCACGGCAAAACCTCCTCTAATTTTTTCGGTTCCCGATTATAGCACAGTGTGGCAGAAATTGCAAACTCCAAGCTGAACTAAAGAACGCTTGACAGGCCCTTCATCCCGGCACTATACTGAACATATATGACCCTTCGAAAGGAGTTTCTTCATGCTTTATCCCAAAAACAAAGCACCTGTGCTCGATCCCGAGCTTTTTAAGCATCCTACCAGCGAATACCGCGGCACTCCCTTCTGGGCCTGGAACGGTAAGCTGAACAAAGACGAGCTTGCCCGCCAGATCGACGGCTTTCAGAAGATGGGCCTGGGCGGTTTCCATATGCATGTCCGCACCGGCCTGGATACCCCCTATCTGTCGGATGAATATATGGACTATATCAGGTTCTGCATCGAACAGGCCCGCGAAAAGAACATGCTGGCCTGGATGTATGACGAAGACCGCTGGCCCTCGGGTACCGCCGGCGGCAAGGTCACCCGCGGCAAGCCGGAAAACGCCCGTAAATCCTTGCTGCTGACCACCGAACCTTATGCGCCCGACCGCCCCTACAAGGCCCTCCGTCCCGAACCCGGCCGCGGCCAGGAGCCTATGCGTCAGGACAACGGCCAGCTGCTGTGCGTCTATGACATCTGCCTCAACCCCGACGGTACCCTTCGCTCGGCCCGACGCATTGCCGAAGATCAGCCGGCCGAAGGCGTCAAATGGTATGCCTATATGGAGCATGCCACCGAAGATCCCTGGTTCAACAATACCGCTTATGTCGACAGCCTGCATCCTGAGGCCATTCAGGATTTCCTTCAGTCGACCCATGAGGTCTACGCCCGGCACACCTCCGGAGATTTTGGCGGCATCATCCCCGCTATGTTCACCGATGAACCGCAGTTCACCCCCAAGGAAAATCTGAACTTTGCCGACGAACAGAAAAATGTCTTCATGCCATGGACATCGGGCCTGGAAGACCTTTACCGTGCGCGTTATGGCGAAGACTTGCTGGACGCCATCCCCGAACTGCTGTGGGAACTGCCCGAAGGCAGGCTTTCTGCAGTACGCTGGAAGTTCCAGAACCTGCTGACCGACCGTTTTGTGGAGTCTTATTGCAGGCAGATCGGTGACTGGTGTTCTGCCCATAATCTGGCACTTACCGGCCATGTCATGGGTGAATCCTCACTGGAGGATCAGACACAGGCCGTCGGCGACGCCATGCGCTGCTATCGTTCCTTCGGTATTCCCGGCATCGATATGCTCTGTGACTTCCATGAATATACCACCGCCAAGCAGACCCAGTCGATCGTTCGTCAGGCCGGCAAGGAAGCTATGCTCTCCGAGCTTTACGGCGTTACAGGCTGGGACTATGATTTCCGGGGTTATAAACTGCAGGGCGACTGGCAGGCCGCACTGGGCGTTACCGTCCGTGTTCCCCACCTGGCCTGGATGACCATGAAGGGAGAAGCCAAGCGCGATTATCCTGCCGCCATCAACTATCAGTCTCCCTGGTGGGATCAGTTTGCCATGGTTGAAGATCATTTCAGCCGCCTCAACACGGCGCTGACCCGCGGCAAGGCAAAGGTACGCGTAGCTGTTGTTCACCCCATTGAAAGCTACTGGCTCCACTGGGGCCCTTCCGATCAGACGGCTGCCATCCGCGCCCAGCTGCAGCAGCAGTTCAGCGGCCTCTGCGAGACTCTGCTTTTCGGCGGCATCGACTTCGATTATCTCTGCGAAGCCGAGCTTCCCGAACTCTGCCCTCAGGGCGGCAATCCCCTGCAGGTGGGTGAAATGGCCTACGATGCCGTTATTGTCCCTCAGCTGACAACCATTCGCGATACGACCCTTCATCGTCTGGAGGCCTTTAAAAACGCCGGCGGCGCCCTTTTCTTTATCGGCAGCTGCCCCGAACATGTCAATGCCGAGCCGTCCGCACAGGCCAAATCCCTTTATGAAAGTGCAGCCCATCTGCACGACAGCGCATCGGAGATCCTCAATGCCCTTGAGCCCTTCCGCTTCATCGACATTCGCCGCATGGACGGCAAGCGCGAAGACCGCCTGCTCTATCAGCTGCGTGAAGACGGCGACGGCCTGTGGCTCTTCCTGTGCAACGGCAGGAATCCCACCTGCCCCGATGTCGATGATGCCGGCCGCCTGCGTTTCATCCTCAAAGGCGAATATACTCTGACACAGTATGATACCCTGACCGGTGAGATCCGTCCCCTTTCTGCCCTTTACCGCGGTGGCGATACCATTCTCGAACGCGACTGGTTCATTCACGAAAGCCTCCTGCTTCGTCTGACGCCCGGCAAGAGCGCTTATCAGCCTCCGGCGCCGGCCGATCCCGGCATCCCCGATATCCTCTTCGGCAAGGTGCCCGTCACGCTGGAAGAACCCAATATGCTGCTGCTGGATATGGCCGAATACAGCTTCAACGGCAGCGACTTCTATGCAGAAGACGAGCTGCTGCGCATCGACAATTATGTCCGCCAGATCCTCGATATTCCCGTCCGCCGCAAAGAGGTCGTACAGCCCTATCTGATCGAACAGGAAGCAGCCAAAGATCGCCTGACTCTCCGCTTCCGTATCTCCAGCGAAGTTTCCGTCTCGGGTGCCAAGCTGGCATTGGAAGATGCCGAACAGACCGAAATCATGCTCAATGGCATTTCTGTGTCGAACACCGCCGACGGTTGGTTTGTCGACCGTGCCATCCACACCGTTCCCCTGCCCGATCTGCAGATCGGCGAGAATGTTCTGCTGCTGACCGTTCCTATTGGAAAGCGCACCAATCTGGAGTATTTCTATCTGCTGGGTGACTTTGGCGTTGGCGTATCCGGTACGGCCAAGACCATTACCGCGCCCATTCGGGAGATCGGTTTTGGCGATATCGTGCCGCAGGGTCTGCCCTTCTATACCGGCAATATGCGCTATGCCTTTACCGTTCGCACCGAACAGGACAGATTTCTCCTTCGTGTGCCCCGCTACCGCGGCGGCCTGCTTAAGGTCTTTATGGACGGCGTCGAGCAGGGCAACATCGCCTTCTCTCCCTATATGATTGAAATCACCTGTACTCCCGGCGAACACAAGATCGAAGTCCGCCTCTACGGCACCCGTCAGAACGGCTTTGCACAGCTGCACCATACGCCCGGCGTCTATTTCTACCAGAGTCCCAATTCCTGGCGCTCGGCCGGAGATCTGTGGTGCTATGAATACCAGTTCAAGCCGGCCGGTATTCTGACCTCTCCCGAGGTCTATGGCGCCGTTATGGTCCAGCCCGACGGCAGTATCCGTAAAACCGCAGGCCATACCCGACATATCACCGATAGAAGCTGAAGTCTGCGCTTTGTTTTTCAGACCAGAAACGCATTTGACATTTGCACGCTGCCGCAGTAGAATAGTGGCAAATCAGATTTCCACGGAGGTTATTTCTATGAAGATCACCATTGATCATCTGTCGGCCGGTGCCGAACGGGCTGAAGGCGTCACTGTTATTATTGATGTTTTCCGTGCCTATACCGTCGAAAGCTATGCCTTTGCCCGCGGCGTCGAGCGCATTTATCCCATTGCCGATCTGGAGGCCGCCTATGCCCTCAAACAGCAGCATCCCGACTGGCTGCTGGCCGGCGAGCGCAAAATGATCGCAGGCCCCGGCTTTGATTATGGCAACTCCCCTTCCCAGCTGGAGCACGCCGATCTTCACGGCCGCTCGATGATCCACACCACCAGTGCCGGCACACAGGGCATTATTGCCGCCAAACATGCCGATATCATCCTGTTGGGTGCGCTGGTCAATGCCCGCGCCACAGCCGAGTATATCCGTTCTCTGCATCCCGAGCGTGTATCGTTGGTCTGTATGGGCCTTGAAAACCGTCGCCCCACCCAGGAAGACACGGCCTGTGCTGAATATATCAAGGCCATCCTTGAAGGCACTGACGATCGGTTTGATAAGGCCGGTACGGTTGCCATGCTGCGTGAAGGCGACGGCGCACGCTTCTTTATTCCCGAGAACCAGTCCTACGCCCCCGAGCGCGACTTCCATCTGTGCGTCGAGTTCGACAAGTTTGATTTTGCCCTTCGCGTAGAGAAAGACGAAAACGGCCTCGACTACAGCCGTGTAGTCAGGGCATAAGTCTACAAAAATAAAAAGCACCCCTCGGGGTGCTTTTTTAATGCTTGACGAAAATAGTAATGGGGATAATGGTATCGACGTCGGCGCGTTCACCTTCCGCATCATAGAAATACAGATGGAAATTCCCCTCATATATACCCTCTTGCAGCATGCCGACTGCATCGGGCAGGAGATCGAGGGTACTGACCTGATTGCCGGGTGCAATGGCACCGCTCTGGACAAGGATCTGCTGCTGCACTTCGATCTGCAGCAGGATGTCCCCCGATGATTTGCCCGGATTGGCAAAGATCAGCGCCGCGGTTTCAGCCGAAAGATCGATGGTGACCTGATCGCTGTAGGTCAGGCTGACCGAATTGCCGCCGGCGGTGCTTTCTTCGCCGGCATCGGGCATTGGCTCGGCATGTTCTTCCGGTTCGGGAACACGATCGGGCGTCAGTACCGGCATTCTGTTCCGACCAAACACTGCCCACAACGCGACCATTACAGCAAGCAGCGCCAGAATCACCAGAACGATGATCAGACGGTCTTTCTTTTTATCCTTTTTATCGGGTTTGGTTTGCATAAATCAGCGCCCCCTTTCAGATAGAAAAAGTGCCGCCCGTTTCCGAGCGGCACTTGAGAAATCAAGCTAAATTATTCAGCGTCTTCCTCAGCGACAGGCTCCTGCAGAGCCTTGATGCTCAGGGAGATCTTCTTCTTCTCGCTGTCGATCTCTGTGATCATAGCGTCGACCATCTGGCCGATCTCCAGAACTTCCTCGGGCTTGCCGATGCGGCGCTCAGCGGAGATCTGAGAGATGTGGATCAGGCCATCAACACCGGGCAGAACTTCAGCAAATGCACCGAAGGGCATGAACTTGACGATCTTGACGTTGGCAACGTCGCCCTTCTTGTAGGTTGTCTCGAACTTTGTCCAGGGATTGTCCTGTGCACGTCTGTAACCCAGGGAGATCTTCTTCTTCTCGGAATCCAGAGCGATGACATAGACGGAAACTTCCTGGCCGATCTCCAGAACTTCGGAGGGATGCTTTACGCGGTTCCAAGACAGCTCGGAGATGTGAACCATACCGTCAACACCGCCGATATCGACGAATGCGCCGTAGCTTGTGAAGGACTTGACAACGCCGGTGTACTCAGCGCCGACTTCGATTGTCTCCCAAACCTTAGCAGCAGCTTCCTTGCGCAGCTCGGAAGCCAGAGCCTTGATCGAGCCGACAACGCGTCTTCTCTGCTTGTTGATCTCTGTGATGCGCATCTTGTGTGTGGTCTTCATCATGGAATCGAAGGAAGCCTCACGGGGCAGGCCTGTCTGGCTTGCGGGGATGAATACGCGGATGCCCATAACGTTGGCAATGATGCCGCCCTTGTTCTGGTCGACGATAACGCCTTCGACAACTTCCTTGTTCTCGCAAGCTGCTTCCAGCTTCTCCCAGTTCTTAACAGCGTCCAGACGCTTTTTGGACAGCATGACCAGGCCTTCAACGTCGTTTACGCGCATGACGTAGGCTTCGATCTCGTCGCCGATGTGAATGTTCTCGGCAATGCTGAATGTGGGATCATCGGACAGCTCGGTTGTGGGGATATAGCCTGCCTGCTTTACGCCCAGGTCAACGTGGATATCAGTAGCGTTGATCTGAGTGATGATACCAGATACCTTTTCTCCTGTATGTAAAGTTTTGAAAGACTGCTCCAGAAGTTCTTCGAAGCTCTCTGCGCCGGTGTTTTTGATTTCTTCAGACATGTTGTTGTTTACCTCCTTAATTATCGAATCGGGTGTGGACGCTCCGGCTGTGATGAAAATACTGCGGCAGTTCCTGAATCGCTCTGTGTCCAGCTGTTCGGCTGTTTCGATAAAAACGGTGTTGTCACACAATCTGTGACACAGTTCATACAGATGATTGGAGTTGCTGCTCTTCGGGTCGCCGATCACGATCACCCCGTCCGACTGTGACGCCCAGGTCTCAGCTTCGCGCTGCCGAAACTCGGTCGCCTTACATATTGTATCAAAAAACACTACCTGATTACAAGTGTTTTTTAATTTATTTACAAACTCATCGTACTTTTTTATGCTGAAAGTGGTCTGACAAACGACAGAAATTTTTAACCCATTAAAATTTTTGATAAAATTATCAATTTCTTCATTTGTTTCTGCAATGGTGTGGGCACCGCAGCGGGAAGCAATACCCTTGACCTCAGGATGATGGGGATGGCCAACGATGAGGATATGCCGTCCCTTTCCCGCTTCTTCGGTAACGATCTGATGGATACGGGCGACCTTGGGACAAGTTGCATCGATCATGATGCAGCCCGCTGCCTGCAGACGCTCGATCTCCTGTACAGGCAGACCGTGGGCGCGGATGATGACGCGCGCGCCGGCCTCAGGGGTCTCCCCTTCTTCCAGCAGGCCAACGCCGCCGGCCTTCAGCTGGGCCAGAACGGTGCTGTTATGGATCAGAGGGCCGGCCGAATAGATCGGCGCGCCAGGATGTTCCCTGCCCTCCTGAAAGGCCAGATCGACGGCACGCTTGACGCCGAAGCAAAAGCCGGCCGTCTTGCCGATGGTGATATTCATAGCCATAGTCTTATCTGGGCAGCTGCTTCTTGGGGTCGAGTGCATGGATACGATCCATCAGATCGGCAGTGATGCGCTGATAATCTTCGGCGGTGGCACGGCCCTCGACCTGCGGATAATAGGGTTCGCCGAAAACGACGGTGACGCCCTTGAACATCTTGCGGCCCGGTGTGATGTGCAGAGGCACGATGGGAACACCGGTCTTGACAGCCATCATGGCTGCGCCCGACTTGGCCTCGACCACCTGACCGGGACGGACACGGGTACCTTCGGGGAAGATGATCAGCTTAAGACCATCCTTGAGGGCCTTGAGGGAAAACTTGACGGCTGCAATGTCATTGCCGCCGCGGGTGACGGGATAGGCGCCCAGCTGACGGATCAGCCAGCCAAAGCCCGGAATACGGAAAAGCTCCTGCTTGGCCATGGCGGCATGCTGTTTGTCGGGACCCAGTGCCAGAATGACCAGGACCGAGTCGACATTGGCGGTATGGTTGCCGCTGAGAATGGCGGCTCCCTTGGGAATGTTTTCGACATTCTCCAGCTTGAACCAGTAGAACAGCTTGGCCAATACATAGATCAGCCAATAGACACATTTATAAAACATTACTTCATCTTCTCCAGGATCACAGATTTCATGGCTTCCACCGACTGCATAAGGTCCAGCTTGGTGGTGTCGACCAGGATGGCATCCTCGGCCGGCTTCAGAGGCGCCAGAGCGCGCTCAGAATCGTTTTTATCACGCTGGCGGATATTTTCCAATACGCTTTCAAAAGTGACCTCCTGGCCCTTCTCGATCAGTTCCTTGTAACGGCGTTCGGCACGGGCGGTATCGTCGGCCGTCAGGAAGATCTTGACTTCGGCATTGGGCAGGATGACCGTACCGATATCGCGACCGTCCATAATGACGCTGTTCTTTGCGGCCAGACCGCGCTGCAGCTCCAGCAGGAAGGCACGCACTTCAGGTATCGCCGAAAAGGCCGATGCCGCCTTGGAAACCGCTTCGGTGCGGATCAGCTCGGAAACATCCTCGCCATTGAGGTAGATATGCTGGGCGCCGTCCACATAGGCGATATTGATCTCAATGCCCTGCAGGGCAGCCTGAACGGCGGGCAGATCGGTGCTGTCGACACCGTTGCGCAGCATATACAGGCCGATCGAACGGTACATGGCGCCGGTATCGACATAGATAAAGCCCAGCTCACGGGCCAGGATCTTGGCAATGGTGCTCTTGCCGGCACCCGAAGGGCCGTCGATGGCGATATTGATCTTCTTAGTATTCATAGCTATACATCCTCTCTGCGGCCGACTGTCCGGCGCGCATGCCTGTCGACCAGGCGATCTGCAGATTAAAGCCGCCGGTATAGGCATCGACATCGATGACCTCTCCGGCAAAGAACAGGCCGTCGACCAGCTTGGATGCCATGGTCTTGGGATCGATCTCCTTGGTGGAGACACCGCCGGCCGTGATAATGGCTTCGTCGATGGGGGCCGTACCGGTGATGGTCAGCTCAAAATGCTTGACATGATGCACCAGCGCAGCACGCTCCTGCTTGGTGATGGCATTGACTTTTTTATTGGACGGAATGCCCGACAGGCCGATCATAACGGGGATCAGCTTGGCCGGCAGCAGCTTGCCCAGAACATTGGAGAAATCGCGGTTGAGATTCTCTTCAAAGTCGCGCAGAATACGCTTGTCCAGGGTCTGCTCGTCCAGTGCAGGCTTAAGATCGATGGTCAGTGTGCAGGGAAACAGGCCATCGCGGGCGACATGGGCCGAACCGCTGAGAATGACCGGGCCCGATACACCCTTATGGGTAAAGACCATCTCGCCAAAGTCGTTGTAGATCTGCTTGCCGTCACGGGACAGCGTGATGGCAATATTCTTTAGGGAGAGACCTTCCAGACGGGCAGGGATATTGCCCTTGGCCTCCAGCGGGACCAGCGAGGGACGCAGCTGGGTGACCGTATGTCCGACGCCTGCAGCCAGACGATAGCCGCTGCCATCCGAGCCGGTACGGGGATAGGATTTGCCGCCGGTGGCCAGAATGGCTGCCTTGCAGGGGTATCTTCCCTTCTCACCCTTGATGGCACAGACCGCGCCATCCTGCACTTCAATGGCCGTTGCACGATCGGTGATGATGCGGATACCGCGGCGCTTGATGGCCGTGATCAGTGCACCGCTGATGTCCTTGGCATTGTCGGAAACCGGAAAAACACGGTTGCCGCGCTCGGTCTTGAGCGGTACGCCGAGGCCTTCGAAAAAGGCCATGGTATCTTCTGACGTGAAGGTGTTGAAGGCGCTGTAAAGAAACCGGCCGTTGCCGGGAACATTTTTAATAAGGGTCTGCACATCACAGTTGTTGGTGACGTTGCAGCGGCCCTTACCGGTGATGTTGAGCTTCCAGCCGGGACGATTGCCGCGCTCGAGGATAAAAACCTCTTCTGCACCGGCATCCTTAGCGGCAATGGCAGCCATCATACCGGCCGCGCCGGCGCCAATGACCGCAATACTCATGACAGATCACCCAGGTTAAAGGCCGTGGCTTCCTCCGACAGGCGCAGCTTTTTCTGTGCCTTCTCGTCGTCGCGGATCAGCATGCTGACAATGCTGCCGCAGAGGGAGATCAGCGGCGCCATGGTGCCGTTGAGGCCATAATCGCCATATTCCGAAACCAGATTCAGGTCGGCATAGTCGGCGATCTCCGAGCGTGCACCCTCGCTGATGGTGGCAACGCCTGCACCGCGATGACGGGCGTAGGCAGCCATCTTCTTGGTGTTTTCGGTATGTACGGGGAAACTGATCAGCAGCAGCAGGTCGCCGGCATCGATGTCGGCAATGGCTGCCAACGGTTCGATGGCCGTATGGTTGACATCACAGACATTGCGCAGGATCACGCGCAGATAGCCGCTCAGATACTGGGCTGCGATCGAAGCATAGCCCTGACCGTAGATATAGATCTTGGAACTGAAGTTCAGACGCATACAGAGGTTGCGGATGGCCTCCATATCGTTCAGGTCGATATTCTTTTTAATGTTTACAGCATCGGTGGCCGCAATACGCTCGAAAGCGTCGCGATCCTCCGACTTCTCCTCCTGCTTCTCAAAGCCGGAGAGCGTGGTCAGACGGCCCTGCAGCTCGTTCTGCATGGCCTGCTGGAAATCGCCGTAGCCGCCATAGCCCAGCGCCACGGCAAAACGCATGACGGTCGACTGGCTAACGCCCGATGCATCGGCCAGCTCGAAGGAGCTCATGAAGGCTGCCTTGTCACAATGCTCGGTTACATAAGCGGCCAGTGTACGCTGACCCTTGGTGAAACCGGGGTATTTTTCCGAAATGGCTTCGTTGATGCGCTTCATCTCTTATCACCCTTATCTTCTATTTCACCTTTGCGCCATAGCGCAAAAGCAGTATTCTCTCTTACTCTATTAAAGCGACTTCAGATAGTCGACTTCTTCTGCCGTCAGATGGCGATATTCGCCGGTGGGCAGATCGGCCAGCATCAGTTTGCCGATCGACACACGCTTGAGGGAACGGACGGTAAATCCGCACTGGGTACACATACGGCGGATCTGGCGGTTCTTGCCCTCGCGGATGCTGATGGTCAGGATACAGCCATCCTCCAGATCGGTGATCTTGCGGCATTTGGCCGGGGCCAGACGGATGCCGTCGATGGTCATCGGCTTCTGCAGCATCTGTTCAGCGGGCACCGCAGGCTTGCCGTCATCATAAATGATGTTGAGCAGGTAGGTCTTGTAGACCTTATGCTTGGGATGGGTCAGCTTGTTGGTCAGCTCGCCATCGTTGGTCATCAGCAGCAGGCCCTCCGAATGCATATCCAGTCGACCGACCGGATAGATGCGCACGGGGATATCGCCCACCAGATCCAGAACCGTGCGGCGGCCCGATTCGTCGGCCAGTGTGGTCACATAGCCGCGAGGCTTGTTGAGCATAATATAGGTTTTTTCTTCGGCTGCGCCTGTTTTTTCATTAATCAAAACGCCGTTGAGTGTGATCTCGTCGACCTCGGGATCGGCGCTTTCGCCCAGAAGCGCTGTAATGCCATTAACCTTTACAGCGCCTTCTTTGATATATTCTTCAGCCTTTCTGCGCGAACAGATGCCCTGCGCGGAAAGGATTTTCTGCAATCTTTCTTTCACGATGCACTTCCTGTAATCCGATCCAGCAGCCACTGCCGGAATCTGCCGTTTTTCTCGGCAGATACAGGGGCCGGGATCTCAGTCTTATAATAAATCGGGGTACGGAACAGCTCCCGTGTACCCAACGATGCCGTCAGATATCCATATTCTTCACCGGCCGCTATCGGACCGTAAACCATGCGCGGGCCGCAAAGCTTCAGCCGGATCTTTTCCTGCTCGCCGGGCAGCAGAGCCATGGAGAACCCTTCCTCTGCATACAGCGGACAGACATTTCCCTGTCCGTCGGCCACCGGAATACTGCCGATCGTTCCTGCCGCAGACAGCCCGGTCATACATAGGCCATCAAAGCACGCGTCATACATGGCCATATGATCGTTCCAGTCATCCGGCGCATCCAGCGTGACGGCGATCAGCTGCCGTCCTTGGCGCTCTGCCACGGAGACCAGACACCGCCCGGCTTTCCGGGTATATCCCGTTTTGCCGCCGACACAGCCTTCATACATACCAAGCAGCTTGTTGTGATTATTCATATACCGTCCGGCCCGTTCACAGGAGGCCGTCCCTGCAATCTCACGAAAAAGCGGATGCTGCATAGCCGCTGCCATCAGCCGCGCCATATCATAGGCGGTCGAATAATGGCCCTCTCCTTCCAGTCCGTTGGGATTGGCAAAGGCGGTATTTTCAAGCTTCAGCTCGGCTGCCTTTCGGTTCATCAGCTCTGTAAAATCGTCCGGATCACCGGTCAGCACCGATGCCAACGCTACAGCTGCATCATTGCCGCTCATCAGCATGAGACCGTACAACAGATCGATGATCTGCAGCCGTTCTCCCGGCTTCAGATACATGGACGAGCCTTCAATGCCGGTCCAGGCCCGGTCGACCGTTACCCATGCCTTGGGATCATAAAGATCCAACGCCACCAGTGCCGTCATGATCTTGGTGGTGCTGGCCATCGACCGCCGGGTATAGGCGTCTTTTTCAAAATGCACCGCACCGGTCAACGGATCGAAAAGCACTGCACTCCGGGCAGAAACTTCTGCGCCATGGCATGGCATGCAGGCCCCCAGCATGCTGAGGACCAGCAGAAAAGAAATGGTTTGTTTCAATCAGATCACCCCAACAGATATTTATTGGGGTGATTGGAAAATCAGAACTTAGAATACCTGCTCGGGTGTGTTCAGGACAGGCTCTTCCTTCTTGCCCGACTTGAACTTGTCGATCAGTGTGGGGGCCATATCGATCATCTTGTCCAGCGAAGAGTTCGAAGGCGGATCGATATAAATCATGCGTACGTTGCCCTGGGAAACGACCATAAATGCGATGGGAACGATCGATACGCCTGCACCGCTGCCGGCGCCGAAAGAGGGCTTATCATTCTTGCTGACACCGTCGTTGCCGCCCGAAGCAAAGCCAAAGGAAACCTTGGATACGGGGATCAGGGTCGTACCGTCGGGTGTGGTGATCGGATTGCCGATCACGGTATTGACGTCGACGAGCTCTTTCATTTTTGCCATGGTCTGATTCATTACATCATTCAAGCTGCTCATTTTTGCACCGCCTTATGTTTTTTATTGATCTTCAAATACTTTACAAGCAAAATCAGGGCGACCGCCACCAGACGGATGGGTACCGTCATAATGGAGACCGACAGGTCAAAGACCGTCTCGCTGCCTTCAAAATCGGGATACAGCTGAACATCGGTCTTTTTGATGCGGCAGACCCGCTCCAGATGGGGCATGACCCCACCCATGAAGCTGCAGGCGCCGCCATACATGATGGCCGTATTGGCCGCGTCTCCGCCGTTGACGTGGGCATACAGGCGGAAACTGGGGATATAAAAGCCGCGGAGCACCTTGGTAATGACCTCCTTGGCCAAGGAAAGCAGATCGCAGACCTTATCAAAGGTCAGGGTCTGCACAAAACTCTTTTTCTTGGGCACAGGTTTGCCTTCTGCTGCCAGCTGTTCGGCCCTGGCCTTTTCGGCGGCTGCCTTGGCTTCCTTCTCCTGTTCCTTTTTTTCGGCTTTGGCCTTTTTCTCGGCCTCTTCTCTGGCCAGTTCCTCGGAGGTCTTTTCCTTCTTTTTCATCGGAAAGACCTTGATAGGGATGCCAAAGACACGGGCATAAACAGCCAGCGCACCGTTGGACGCATCAATCCGAACGCCGATGGGGCAGATCAGGATCAACAGAATAAGGCCCAACAGCCCAAGCAGGATGAAACCGATCCATTTCAAACGGATTCCTCCTCCCCTTTTTCCTCCAGCTGCAGCGCAAGCTGCTCGCTGCCATGTTCCACTTCAAAGCCCTCGATATAGGGCAGCTGCTCCAGATCGGACAGCCCGAAGGAGCGCAGGAACTTTTCGGTTGTGGCATAGAGATTGGGACGCCCCGGAACATCCAGGCGGCCACGGCTCTCGATCAGACCCTTATCGGCCAGGCTGGCCACCGTATGGCCGCTGTCGACGCCGCGAACCTGATCGATGTAGGCGCGGGTGACCGGCTGCTTGTAGGCAATGATGGCCAGCACCTCCAGGGCCGACTGAGACAGGATGGGCGGACGGCCCGACTCCAGTGCCTTTCGGACAACATCGGCATACTCGGCACGGGAGACCAGCTGATAGCGGTCGTCCAGACGAACCAGGCGCATACCGCGCATATTGTAATCATAGAAGTCGGCAAGCTCCGAAACACAGGCCTCCAGCGCCTGCCGGTCGATATTCAAAACGGCGCAGAGCTTCTCTGCCGATATGGAATCCCCGGCAGCAAAAAGGATGGCTTCCAGCGCGTGGACGGTGTTTCTGTTACTCTCCATCTTCTTCCCCCGTTAATACGAGTGTGTAGGTTTCATTCGTTTCTTCGATCATCAGCCTGCGGGTCTTTGAAAGCTCGAGCACGGCCAGAAAGACGGCAACGACCTCCGAACGGTCGGCTGCTTCCAGCACCAGCTGGCCGAAATCAATGCGACTGCTTCTGCGGAAACGGCCCAGCAGATCGGTGATCTTGTCATCCACCGAAACCTTCTGCCGTCCGACAACCCCGGTGAAGGATTCAACCGGCGGCGGCAGCTTGCGCCCCGCACGCTCCAGAATAGCAGCAATGGCCTTGCGCAGATGATCGGTGGTGTTGGCGTAAAGGCGGTCGGGATCGGCACCCAGCGCCTCACGGCTGCGGGTAAAGGCATCCTTGCCCACCTCATATCGGCCCAGCAGCATACCTCCGGCCTGTTTGACCCTCTGATAATCGAGCAGGGTTTCGATCAGCGCTGCTCGCGGGTCTTCTGCATCCTCGTCTTCATAGACGGGCAGCAGCATTTTGGATTTGATATAGACCAGATGGGAGGCCATGGCGATAAACTCGCCGGCGACTTCAATGTCGAGGGCACGCATCTGCTCGATATATTCGAGATACTGGGTGCAGATCTCGGCAATGGGAATATCTTTGATGTCGATCTTGTTTCTGGACAACAGGTGCAGCAGCAGATCCAGCGGACCGTCGAACTGCTCCAGATGGAAGGTCATTTTCTCGGCCATGCCTTACCACCCCAGCCCCAGAATACCGGCCAATCGGATACCGGCATTGATGGCCACATCCAGAATCACGCTCTGCCCTGCACCGATCCAGCTGTCGAATGCCCCGAACCACAGGCCCAGCAGCAGAATCAGACGGATATAGCCGTCATACTGATAGAACCAGCTGATGGCGCGGTTGGGCAGGAACATAAAGAGGATCTTGGAGCCGTCCAGCGGCGGAATGGGCAGCAGATTAAAGACACCTAGACCGATGCTCAGGCTGCCGAGAACCATAAGAAACTGGCCCAGAGCCATCATCATATTGCCCGGCTGGCTGAAGATGATCAGCACATAGGCAATGATCGATGCGAATCCGAGAATAAAATTGCTCAGCGGGCCGGCAAAGGCGGTGACCGCCATACCGACCTTTCGATTTTTAAAGTAGTAAGGATTGACCGGCACCGGCTTGGCCCAGCCGAATCCGAAAAAGATCATGCAAAGGAAGCCCAGCGGATCGATGTGGGAAAGCGGATTAAGATTCAGCCTTCCCTGATCCTGGGCCGTGCGGTCGCCCAGCAGCCAGGCTGCCCAGGCGTGGCTCATCTCGTGGATCGAGATGGCGATCAGTGCCGCCGGTATGACAGTAAGATAATACTGCAGATCTTTCAATGTTTTTTGCTCCTTTTTGCGCTCTGCGTCGTTAGAAGACCGAGAGCATATCGGCGACCAGTGCGTCGCGGCCGTCGCCCTTGTCTGCCGAGAAGGCAATGAGGGGTGTTTCCTCATCCAGCAGCAGGGTCTCACGAATGAGATCGAGTGCCGGCTGGACCTGCGACTTCTTAAGCTTGTCCAGCTTGTTGGCCACGATGGTCATGGGCAGATTGTAGGCGCGGATCCATTCGACCATGGTCTGGTCGTCGGCCGTGGGTTTGTGACGGATATCGACAATGACATAGATGCGGGAGATATTCTCCATATCGCATTCAAAATACTTGTCGATCAGCGCCGAATAACGGGCGCGCTCGTCCTTGGAGGTCTTGGAATAACCGTAACCGGGCAGGTCGATGATCCAGGCCTTGTCTTCGACATTGAACATATTAACGAAGACGGTCTTGCCGGGCATCGAGCTGACCTTGGCAAAGCCCTTCTTGCCGACCAGACAGTTGATGGTCGACGACTTGCCGACGTTGGAACGGCCGACAAAGACAAAGCGCTTGGCATCGCCGGTGGGGAAATCCTTGGGCGATGCGGCCGAGCGGATAAACTTGGTTTTATTTAAGTTCATGGTTCCTCCTGTGGCTTACTGGCGGCGGACGCCGGTGACATTGGGCACGGCGGTGGGAACGACAACATTGTACTGCTCCTGCTTCTCCTCGGGCTGCTCTTCAACCGTTACATAGGAGAATACGGCATGGACAACATCGTCCATATGCTTGGCGGGGATAAACTCGAGGCTCTCGCGAACCTTGGGATCGATATCCTCCAGATCGCGCAGGTTCTCTTCGGGGATGATAACACGCTTGCAGTCGTGCAGATATGCGGCCATGGTCTTTTCCTTCAGACCGCCGATAGCCAGTACGCGGCCGGTGATGGTGACTTCACCGGTCATGGCAATGCTGCTGCTGACCTTTTTGCCGGTCAGAGCCGAGATCAGCGCGGTCGAAATGGTGATACCGGCCGAGGGACCGTCCTTGGGCACGGCGCCTTCGGGGAAGTGAATATGTATATCCTTGTTCTTATAGAACTCCTTGTCGATGCCCAGAGCTTCGCTGCGGCTGCGGATATAGGTCATGGCGGCACGAACCGATTCCTTCATGACGTCGCCCAGATTACCGGTGACTTCCACCTTGCCGGTGCCTTCGATGGCAATGGCCTCGACCTCCAGCATCTCGCCGCCGACACTGGTCCAGGCCAGACCGTTGACGATGCCGCAATCGTTTTCTGCGGCCAGCTTGCGCTTCTTGAAGCGGACATTGCCCAGATACTTGCTCATGTTCTCGGGGGTGATGCGCAGCGACTTCTTGCCGGTCTCCAGCAGCTGCTTGGCCGCCTTGCGGCACAGCTTGGCCAGCTCGCGCTCCAGCGAACGGACGCCGGCTTCACGGGTGTAGCCCTCGATGATGGCATGCATAGTCTTTTCGGGGACGATCAGATTAGAGCCCTTAAGACCGTTGAGCTTGAGCTGCTTGGGCAGCAGATGCTCCTTGGCGATGTGCATCTTCTCTTCGGCGGTATAACCCGAAAGATCGATGATCTCCATTCGGTCATACAGAGGGCCGGGAATATTATCGGCATAGTTGGCTGTGCAGATAAAGAGAACATCGCTCAGGTCAAAGGGAATATCGAGATAATGGTCGACGAAGGCCGAGTTCTGGGCGGTATCAAAGACCTCCAGCAGCGCCGACGAGGGGTCGCCCTTATAGTCGGCCGAAAGCTTGTCGATCTCGTCGATCAGGATCAGCGGATTGCGGCTGCCTGCCTGCTTGACGGCCGAGATGATACGGCCGGGCATCGAGCCGATATAGGTGCGTCTGTGGCCGCGGATGTCAGCCTCGTCGCGGACGCCGCCCAGCGAAATGCGGGCGTAGTTGCGGCCGAGGGCATGGGCAACCGAGCTGGCGATCGAGGTCTTACCGACGCCGGGAGGGCCGACCAGACAGATGATCTGACCCTTGAAGCCGCCGGCCAGCTGCTTGACGGCAAAGAACTCCAGAATGCGCTCCTTGACCTTCTGCAGGCCATAGTGGTCGGCATCGAGGATCTTTGCGGCCTTGGCAATATCACCGTTTTCGGTGGTTACCTTGTGCCAGGGCAGCTCAAGGATGGTGTCGAGATAATTACGGATGACGCCGCTGTCGGGCGAATTGGCCTGCATACGGCCCAGACGGGCAGCTTCCTTCTTGAGCTTTTCCTCGATCTCCTTGGGGAACTTGAGGGCTTCGATGCGCTCGGCATACTTCTTGGACTCCGACATGGTGTCTTCGCCCTCGCCCAGTTCTTCATAGATAACACGCAGCTGCTCGCGCAGGTAATAGTCGCGCTGGTTCTTGTCCATCTGCAGCTTGACCTTGTTCTGAATATCCTGTTCGAGAACCAGAATATCGATCTCGTCGGTCAGGATACGGGTCAGCAGCATGCAGCGGCGGCGGGGATCGGTCTCTTCCAGAACACGCTGCTTGTCGGTGTGCTGGATAAAGATATTCTGTGCGATAAAGTCGGATACCCAGGCCATATCATTGCTGTCGAAGATCTTGGAAACGACATCCTGGTTGACCTTGGGTGCCAGATCGGCATACTCCAGAAACAGATCGCGCAGGGTGCGCAGAGAGGCCTGATCGCGCTTGAGCGCGGCTTCACGGGCCTCGGCCTCGATCAGGTAGGCATCACAGCGCAGATAGTCCTTATCGGACAGGGGGGCATAAACGATGGCACGGGACTCGCCTTCGGCCAGAACACGCAGGGTGCCGCCGGGCATACGGAGCACCTGCTTGACCTTGGCAATGGTGCCCATGCGGTATATATCGTTAAAGGTAGGGGTTTCAACAGAAAGCTCCTTCTGAGAAACCAGGAAAATCTTCTGGT
>JAFQKM010000025.1 GCA_017396925.1 Clostridia bacterium | reverse complement strand
TATAATATTTTGAATGTAAAATGGTAAAAGTGGGCCTATGTGCCCTATATCTATAAATCGAAAGGGGACCGTACTATGTGGGTCGCATCCAACTGGAAAGATTATCAGCTCCTCGACTGCGGCGAGGGCAAGCGCTACGAGCGCTGGGGCAAGCAGCTGCTTGTCCGTCCCGATCCCCAGGCCATCTGGGAACCCGCCCAGAAGTGGAATAAAGTCAATGCCGTCTACCACCGCAGCAACACCGGCGGCGGCAGCTGGGAAGTATTCAACCTGCCCGAACAGTGGCAGATCAGCTATCGAAACACCATCACCTTCAACATCAAGCCCATGAGCTTCAAGCACACCGGCGTCTTCCCCGAGCAGGGCGCCAACTGGGACTTCATCACCGAAATGATCCAGAAGCGCCTCAGGCGCGGCGGCGAACAGCCCAACGTCCTCAACCTCTTTGCCTATACCGGCGGCGCCACCATGGCCGCTGCGGCCGCAGGCGCCAAGGTCTGCCATGTCGATGCCTCCAAGGGCATGGTCTCGTGGGCCAAGGAAAATGCCAAAAGCTCGGGTCTCAGTGACGCCCCCATCCGCTATATCGTCGACGACTGCATCAAGTTCGTCAAGCGCGAGATCAACCGCGGCCGCAAATACGACGCCATCATCATGGATCCCCCTTCCTACGGCCGCGGCCCCTCGGGCGAAGTCTGGCGCTTTGAAGAAAACATCTATGATTTCGTCAAGCTGTGCAGCCAGCTGCTGAGCGACGATCCCCTCTTTGTCATCATCAGCTCCTACACCGCCGGCGTCTCGCCCTCGGTTCCCGAGTATATCCTGGCCCGCACCGTATGTCCCCGCTTCGGCGGCCATACCGAAAGCGCCGAGCTGGGCCTGCCGGTCGGCTCCACCGGCCTCTTCCTGCCCTGCGGCCACGCATCCCGCTGGATCGGAGAATAAGCATGGAAGCCAGAGCTATCCTTTCGGCCGAAGGGCTGACCTTCCGCTACCCCACCGAGGAAGGCCACGAAGAACACGCCGCCCTCGACGCCGTCAATATCGCCGTTGAAAAGGGCGAGTTTGTGGCCGTTCTGGGCCACAACGGCAGCGGCAAAAGCACCTTTGCCAAGCACCTCAATGCCATTCTGCTGCCCACCGGCGGCGCCGTCTATATCGACAATATGGACACCCGCGACGAAAACCTGCTGCTGGCCATCCGCGAGACCTGCGGCATGGTCTTCCAGAACCCCGATAACCAGATCGTCGCCACCGTCGTGGAAGAAGATGTGGCCTTTGCCCCCGAAAATATGGGCATTGCGCCCGCCGAGATCCGCGAGCGCGTCGACCGCTGCCTCGAGATCGTCGGCATGAGCGACTTCAAGCGCCACGCCCCCCATCTGCTGTCGGGCGGCCAGAAACAGCGCATCGCCATCGCCGGCGTACTGGCCATGGAGCCCTCCATCCTCGTTATGGACGAACCCACCGCCATGCTCGACCCCTCGGGCCGCCGCGAAGTTATGCACACCATCGGCCAGCTCAACCGCGAAAAGGGCATCACGGTCGTGCTGATCACCCATCACATGGACGAAGCCGCCCAGGCCGGCCGCGTCATCGTCATGAGCGACGGCAAGGTCGCCATGGAAGGCACCCCCGAAGCGGTCTTTGCCCGGGTCGACGAGATCCGCGATCTGGCCCTGCTGCCGCCCCAGACCGTCGATCTGCTCCACCGCCTCAACAAGGCCGGCTATGACCTGCCCCTCGACACCCTGTCGGTGGAGGCCTGCGCCGACGTGCTGGAGACATTTTTAAGACAGTGATATTGCTGCGGTCACAGGGATGTAAATCCATTGCTCTTTCTAAAGCGATCACGATTTGCAATATGCGTTACGCAATATAACACACAGTAATTATATATTGTTTTTCCACGGACATGTGCCGGGGGAAAACACCATAACCCGCCGTGTTTTCCGCAGAAAACCGGCGAAACCGGCCCACAGGCCGGAGCCAATCCCAAATGGCAGAAAAATCCGCAGATTTTTCGCCAAAAAATTAGGAGATGACTCTTTTGCCCGAAATTCTTTCTGTACAACACATTTCCCATATCTATTCGGCCGGCACACCCTTCGAGCGCGCTGCCATCAAAGACATCTCCCTTTCCCTGCAGGAAGGCGAGTTCGTCGGCCTGATCGGCCATACCGGCAGCGGCAAGAGCACCCTGGTCCAGCACCTCAACGGCCTGCTCAAGCCGACCTCCGGCCGTGTACTGGTCGACGGACAGGATATCCACGCCTCCAAAGAGGCCACCCGCGCCGCCCGCTTCAAGGTCGGCCTGGTCTTCCAGTATCCCGAATACCAGCTCTTTGAAGAGACCGTCTATAAAGACATCGCCTTCGGCCCCCGAAATATGAAGCTCGACGAGGCCGAGATCGATCGCCGTGTTCGCGCCGCCGCCGCACAGGTCGGCCTTTCGGAAGACCTGCTGGAGGTCTCGCCCTTTGATCTGTCGGGCGGACAGAAGCGCCGCGTGGCCATTGCCGGCGTCTTTGCCATGGAGCCCCGCCTGCTTGTGCTCGACGAGCCCATGGCCGGCCTCGACCCCGTGGGCCGCGAAGAGATCATACGTTGTATCGTCAACTACCGCGAGACCACCGGCGCCACCATCCTCTTTGTCACCCACAGCATGGAAGACGCCGCCCGCATCGCCGACCGTCTGATCGTCCTCAACCAGGGCGAAGTCCTCATGGAAGGCACCCCCGGCGAGGTCTTTGCCCGCAGCGAAGAACTGCTGCAGGCCGGCCTCGACATCCCCACGGTCACCCGTCTGTTTATGACCCTCAAGTCCCGCGGCCTGCCCCTGTCCGACGCCGTTTATACCGTCGAGCAGGCCATGGACGAGATCCTGCGTCTGAAGGAGGGCAGATAATATGCTGCGCGACATCACCCTCGGCCAGTTTTTCCCCGGCACCAGCCTGCTGCACCGTCTCGATCCCCGCGCCAAGCTGGTATCGGTCGTTCTGTTCGTGGCCTCCCTCTTTATTTCCAAGAGCTTCTGGGGCTACGGCCTGTGCATCCTGTTTCTGGCATGGTGCATCAGGATCTCCGGTATCTCCCCCAAAATGATCCTCAAGAGCCTTAAGCCCCTGGTCATCATTCTGTGCTTTACCGGTATCCTCAATATGTTCTATACCCCCGGCGAGGTGCTGGCCCGGTTCTGGATCTTCAAGATCACACGGGAAGGCATCTATACGGCGGCCTATATGATCCTGCGCATCGTCCTGCTGATCGCCGCCACCTCCATGCTGACGTATACCACCTCCCCCATCGCCCTGACCGACGCCATCGAGCGTCTGCTCAATCCCTTAAAAAAGATCCACGTGCCTGTGCACGAGTTTGCCATGATGATGACCATCGCCCTGCGCTTCATCCCCACCCTCATCGAAGAGACCGACAAGATCATGTCGGCCCAGAAGGCCCGAGGCGCCGATTTTGAAACCGGCGGCATCATCGACAAGGCCAAGGCGCTTGTGCCCATTCTGGTGCCCCTCTTTGTCTCGGCCTTCCGCCGCGCCGACGAGCTGGCCACCGCCATGGAATGCCGCCTCTATCACGGCGGCGAGGGCCGTACACGACTCAACACCCTGGTCATGACCGGCAGAGACTATGCCGCCCTCGGCTTTATGGGCGTTTTCTGCCTGCTGGTCATCTATGCAGAAAGGCTGGTATCCATCCTCCTATGACCATCGCACTCAAGCTCTCCTATCTGGGCACGGCCTACCACGGCTGGCAGCGCCAGAAAAACGGCGTGACCATCCAGCAGAAGATCGAAGAGGCCATCGAAAAGACCTGCGGCCAGAAGGTATCGGTCTCGGGCTGCGGCCGCACCGACGCCGGCGTCCATGCCGAAAACTATGTGGCTTCGGTCCGCATGAACTGCTCGATCCCCATGGATCGCCTGCCCCATGCCCTCAATGCCCGCCTGCCCGATGATATCGTCATCCACGAGGC
>JAFQKM010000223.1 GCA_017396925.1 Clostridia bacterium | reverse complement strand
GCCCTCGGTGATGGCCGTCTTGCCGACGCCCGGCTCGCCGATCAGGCAGGGATTGTTCTTGGTCTTGCGGCTGAGGATACGAACCACCGAACGGATCTCGCCGTCGCGGCCGATGACCGGGTCGAGCTTCTGCTCGCGGGCCATTTCCACCAGATTGCGGCCATATTTCTTGAGTACATCATAGGTGCCTTCGGGATTGTCGCCGGTGACGCGGGCGCTGCCGCGGACCTCCTTGAGGGCGACCAGGAAGTTCTGGCTCGTGATGCCGTACTTCTGCAGCAGAGCCCTGACCTCCCCCTGTGCCTTTTCCATCAGGCCGAGGAAGAGATGCTCGACCGATACGTATTCGTCGGTCATGCGGGCGGCCTGGGCCTCGGCCTCGTCCAATACGGCTTCGGCGTCACGGGCAATATAGATCTTGTCCATCTCCCGTCCGCCGCCCGAGACCTTGGGCAGCTTGTCTACGGCGGCTTCGGCGTCGCGCAGGACGGCCTGCTCGTCGACCCCCATTTTACGCAGCAGCTGGGCGATCAGGCTGCCGTCGTAACCCAGCAGGGCAGCCAGCAGATGGGGCTGCTCGATCTGGGGATTGCCGTTCTGATTGGCGGTATTCTGGGCCATGCGGATGACTTCGATGGTCTTTTCTGTCAGCTTGTTGGTGTTCATAATGACCCCTCCTATTTCAGAAGCAGATGGTTCTGCTTGTATGTGCGGTAAATGTGAATGATCTGTTCGCCGGCGTCGATCCCCTGGGCCTGTGCCTCAAACCACAGCTTGATGCAGCGGTCGAGGGTCTCGACATAATCGATGATGGCGCGGCTCAGCTGTTCGCCGGTGGCCGTTTGGGCCAGCGCGGGATCGAGCATCAGCGTGCGGCTGTAGCGCCCCTCCCCGGCCGCGCAGGGGGGCAGCTCGCCCAGCACATGCTGTTCAACAGCCGCCCACAGGCGGAAGAAATCGCCGAGGCAGGCGATCAGGGTCTTGTTCTGGGTGCGCATGGTGACCCGCAGCTCGCCCAGCGCCTCCCCCGATTTATACAGCTCGACGCTGTATCTGACGGTGGGATTGTATTTATAGCGCAGGGCGCTCTTGAGGGCCAGATGGGTGTCGGAGGGCTGCAGCATGACCTGCAGCTGGTCCATGGCCTCGACCAGCGAGGCCGCCTGCCCCAGAATGTCGCGCAGGCGCTGTTCGGGGGTGACGTAGGAGACATATTCGGCCAGGATCCGGTTGATCATGCCCGAGCGGCTGATGCCGGCCTTATAGGCCAGCCGGTCGACCTGCGCTACCACGTCGTCGCTCAATACGATGCTGTATACGCTCTTGTTCATAGCCTTCCCTCTTTCGGTGTATTTTTTCATCTGGCTACATTTTAGCACGCCTGTATAATTTGTCAAGCGAATTATATAACTTTAAATGCAAATTATAGATTTGTTTACAAATGAAAAAACTTCCGTCAGACCACCGTAGGGGCCGGCGCGCGGGGACGGTGTGGCGCCGGCTTGCGGGACGGTGTGGAGCCCTCCCGCGGCGAGAGGGAGGGTGGCGTTGGCGAAGCCAATGCCGGGAGAGTGTGGCTATTTTTCTTTCCATATCTTTTACCAAGCTCGGTAAAAGACCCTTCCACCGCTAAAGCGGTCCCCCTTCCCTCGCGCTTTCAGCGCAAAGGGACGGCTTTTTGGCGCTACCCCCGCCAGACCGGTGTAGGGGCGATCTG
>JAFQKM010000222.1 GCA_017396925.1 Clostridia bacterium | reverse complement strand
TTCTTCCAGATGGGCGGCTGCGGCCAGGGCGCGGGCCTCGGCGGCGCGGAGCAGCAGGGCGGTGTTCTGTGCCGTTTCGGGCAGGGCCTCGGTCATTTCCACACCCAGGGCCTGCTGGGCGGCGATCAGACGGGCGGTGCGCAGCTTTTCCTCTTCGAATGCGGCTTTGCCCGACTTGAAGTAGAGGCGGAAGAGGCCGCGGACCTCCTTGGTGCCGCAGATGATGATCTTGCCGATGCCGCCTGTCGAACGGCAGTGGGAGCCGCCGCAGGCATTGATGTCGAAGCCGACGATCTCGACCAGACGGATCATGTCGTGGGGGGTGATCTTGCCGCGGACGTCGATCTTTGCGGCTTCCTCGGGGGTGTAGTAGGCGGTCTTTACCGGCAGGTCCCGGGTGATGATGCCGTTGGCGGCCTGCTCCAGCTCGACCAGCTCCATGGGGGTGAGGGGACGCTCGATCTCGATGTGGCCATAGCCCTCCTCCATGTGGGCGCTCTGGGTATCGTTGTGGAACTTATGGGTCATCAGGGCCGAGAGGATGTGCTGGGCCAGATGATGCTGCATATGGTCGAGGCGATTTTCAAAGTTGATGGCCAGATGGACGGCCTGTCCGACCTCCAGAGGCTGGGGCAGGATGTGCAGCACCTCGCCGTTTTCCTCGTAGCAGTCGGAAACCTCGATGCCGGCAATGGTGCCGCCGTCGCAGTTCTGTCCGCCGCCGCGGGGGAAGAAGATGGTTTGGCTGAGGATGACGGCATAGCCCTCCTTGATCTTTTCGCAGGACTCGACGGTGGCGTCGAGCTCGGCCAGATAGGGGTCGCTGTCGAAAATGCGCTTGGCAAGCTTGTTCATGGGTGATTACCTCAAATATATATTGTATATTGTCTTACAGCAGTTTGGTGCCGTTGATGTCGAGCGAGAAGCGGCAGCCGAGGAACTCGGCGGCCTTGCGGCATAGGAGCATACGGGAAAGGAAGATCTCGAAATACTCCATGACCGGGCAGATGCGGGTGTCGATGGTCAGGCCGAGGCGGATGATCTTCTCTTCGGGGAAAACCTCCAGCTCGGAGCCGGTGACGGCATAATTGACACGGTCGTGAATGTCGATGGCGATATCGGCCTTGTCGCGGACGCGGGAGCGGCGGACGTCGCTCTTGTCGGCGATGATCAGGGCGGCCGAGATGGGGTGGACGGGGCCGCCCGAGCCTTCGTCGTGATGGCCGATGGCCGTGACGATCATGGCGGTCTCGGCGGGGTCCATACCCAGCTGGGTCAGCAGAGAGAAGGCCATGGCGCCGCCCGACTGGGCGTGCTCGTGGCGGTTGATGCTGTTGCCGATGTCGTGCATATAGCCGGCGATCGAGGCCAGCTCGCAGGTACGGGCGTCGTAGCCCAGCACCTTGAGAATGTGGGTGGCCACCTGGGCGGCAATACCGGCATGGGCAAAGCCGTGTTCGGTGAACTTCATGGCGTTCATGACGCTGTCGGCCGACTGGATGTAGATGCGGACGGCCTCGTTGTTTCTGATATCCTGAAAGGTGAGCATAGAATCTCCTTTATTAGATAAAAATGAATAGGGGATGAGGGGATTGACACATTCGGCCTGCCGATACAATCCCCCACCGCCCTTCGGGTATGCACAAGGGGGCCTATAAGCAAGGCCCCATGCCTATGTCAGACGGGTGTAGGGATGGCCATCGGCCATCCGCCTGTATGGGCTCACCGTATTCTGCAAAATAAATCCTTAGGCTGATGATTTGTACCGGCATGGGCGCTGCCGCCCCAAACCCCGGCCATACTTTCCCGACCATGGGAAAGTATGCAAAGGATGGCCGAGGGGTGTTGCGAATTCCCCCCTCGGAACCCCGCAACGCTCCACTCTTGGGGCTACGCCCCGCCGCTCAGGCATCCCCTTGGGTGTCCGACGGAGGCATTGTGTATGCGGACCGCCCGGGAGGTCGGTCCCTACGGGTGCCATTCTTCCGTCAAATGCAAGGCCATTTTAAAGTCCCCGACCTGACGCGTCAGCGTAGTCGGGCCAACCTTACGGAAGGCGCCTTTGGCCCAAAAACGCATAGGCCCTTTCTGCGTGGAAAGGGACGCGCATCCCTCGCCTCGGCATTTCCATAAGAGCCGCGCGAGGGGCCGGGGACTTCGCGCACTTCCCATAGCGGTCCCCGGTGGGGCTTTGGTTACTTTGGCCCAGACCAAAGTAACAGAAAAACAGTCTGACGGTCATGCTGTGCATTTGGCAGGCGATCTGACGAAAGTCGGACGACGGCATAAAACATCCAACCTGTCTTGTCACCTTCTATTATATAATATCCTGCCGGTATTATCAACGGATGTTTGCATTGGCAGAGGGCAGGGGAGAGGAACAGAAGCGTGGCAGGCGGCTCTGTACAATGTTACCAAAATGTTCACATTTTATCTGTGGATTGTTCTCATTTTGCCCTTGACTTTGGGGGAATTTGTGCTACTATAATGTTAGCACTCGAGATAAGAGAGTGCTAAAAC
>JAFQKM010000221.1 GCA_017396925.1 Clostridia bacterium | reverse complement strand
TTTATCGGGTTGATTATGGATATTTGAAGGACACAACCTCTATGGATGGTGCAGGAATAGATGTGTGGGTTGGAAGCGACGAGAAAAAGGTTGATGCAATAATGTGCATAGTTGATTTGATGAAGAAAGATTCAGAAATTAAAATATTAATTGGATGCACAGAAGAGGAAAAGGAAATAGTATACGAAACACATAATGAAACACCGCTTATGAAAGGTGTTTTAATACGTCGATAAATTCCAATTTGACTAACAGGACAGGCACATTATTTTTGGGTAGTTTTTCTCCCAATTCTGCTCCGTTTAGGTAGTCTTTCGCAGAAAGAAACCACGCATTTTGCGTGGTTTTTCTTTTTGCCGGATTCCTCTTTTAAGGCTTCTTTTTTTATGCTATAATTTCTCTCAGATAAATCTTTCGCGAGGTGAAGCCTATGCTCAACCAATATCTCGACAAACGGCATCGCACCATGCTGGCCGTTATCTTCTCGCTGGCCTGGCCCACCATGCTCGAGCAGCTGATGCAGACGGCGGTGCAGTATATCGATACCGCCATGGTCGGTTCGATCGGTACCTATGCTACGGCGGCCGTCGGCGCTACGACGACGGTCAACTGGCTGCTCAGCAGTACGGTATCGGCCCTGGGCGTCGGCTTCCTGTCTTTTCTTGCACAGGCCTATGGCGCCGGCGACCGCGAGCGTGCTTCCCGTGCGGCCTCGCAGGCTGTGCTGGCCGTATTGGCCTCGGGCACGGTCTTCACTATTCTGCCCCTTGCATTAAGCAAGCAGGTGCCGGTCTGGATGCAGGTCGACCCGGCCATTCAGGAGACGGCGGCAAGATACTTCTTTATTCTGTATACCCCCATGCTCTTCCGCGCGGCCACCATTATTTTCGGTACGGCCCTGCGTGCGGTTGGCGATACCAAAACTCCCATGCGCGTCGGCATCATTGTCAATGTGGTCAATATCGTCCTCAACTTCCTGCTGATCTATCCCACCCGTAAGATCGGCGGCATTACGATCCCCGGCATGGGCTGGGGCGTTCTGGGTGCCGGCGCGGCCAGCGCCATTGCCTTTGCCGTCGGCGGTATGCTGACCACATGGGTCTTCTGGAACCATCCGGTCATTTCGCCCCGCGGGCAGCGCCTGCGCCCCGATATGGAGATCCTGCGGCCCTGCCTGAAGATCGCGCTGCCCAATATGCTGCAGCGTTTCGGCACATCGCTGGGTTACGTGGCCTTTGCCTCGATGATCAATTCGCTGGGCGAGATCTCGACGGCGGCCCACACCATCGCCAACACCGTCGAGTCGGCCTTTTACATTCCCGGGTACGGTATGCAGACGGCGGCGGCCACGCTGGCCGGCAACGCACTGGGCGCCCGCGACAATCAGCGCATGAAGGATCTGGCCAAGGTCACGCTGGTTCTTGAGGTGCTGATGATGATCGTTTCGGGCGGCCTGCTCTTTATCTTTGCGCCCCAGATGATGGGCATCTTCTCCAAGGATCCCGAGGTCATCCGTCTGGGCTCGGTAGTTCTGCGCATGGTCGCGCTGTCGGAGCCGATCTATGGCGTATCGATCATCTTCGAGGGCATTATGTTCGGCGTTGGCAATACCGTCAGCCCCTTTGTCTACAACATCATCGGTATGTGGGGCGTCCGCATCGTTGGCACCTTCATCACCACCCAGTTGATGGGTATGGGTCTGATTTCGGCCTGGGCCTGCATGATCGCCCACAACTTCCTGCTCTTCGTGCTGTTCACCCTCAAATATCTGCGCGGCAGATGGAATCCGCTGGAGATGGAAGAAGCGAAATAATCGCATATGCATATATAGAAAAAGAGACTGCAATTTGCAGTCTCTTTTTTGCTTTTCGGAGGATTTACTTGTTCTTCTTCTTGAGCCAGCTGAAGACGGGCAGGCCGATCAGTGTGACAGCCAGACCGAGGATCGAACGGCCGGGGGCATCCATGACGGTGCTGATCAGGATGAAAGCACTGCCGGCGATGCCGATGATGGGGGTGATGGGGTAGAGGGGAACACGATAAGCGTCCTTGGAAGACATGCCGCGCTTACGCAGAATGAAGACGGCAACGACGCCCATGGTGAAGAAGATCCACAGAACGAAGATCAGCAGGTCGGTCAGGAAGTTGAAGGAACCCGACATGATGTAGACAACAGCCAGGATGCACTGCATGATCAGGGCGTTGGCAGGTGTGCCGAACTTGGGGTGGATGGCGCCCAGAACGTCGCTCATGGGCAGCTGCTTCTTGGCAGCCATGGCCTGGGGAACACGGGCGGCGGTCATCAGATAGCCGTTGAGGGCGCCGAAGACCGAAACCATGATGCCGGCGGTCAGGAAGGTTGCACCGCCCTGGCCGAACAGTGCGACGGCAGCGTCGGCACCGGGAGTTGCGGAAGCAGCCAGCTCTTCAGCAGGCAGTGTGTTGAACAGAACGATGTTGAACAGAGCGTAAACGATGATGACGAAGATGATACCGACCGAGATAACCATGGGCAGGTTCTTCTTGGGGTTCTTCATCTCGGCAGCCATGTTGGTGACGCCGATCCAGCCGTCGTAGGCCCACAGGGTGCCCAGGATGGCGGCTGCGATGGAAGCTGTGCCTGCGCCGATCAGCTCGGAGGACATGCCGGCTGCGCCGGGAGCCATGCCGCTGAACAGGCCGAAGCCCAGGATGGCGATGACGGGGATCAGCTTACCGATGGTGGCAGCGACCTGAATGAAGCCGCCGTAACGGGTGGACAGGATGTTCAGGACAAGAACCAGACCCATAACGGCAAATGCCATGATGCGCTGGCCCCATGTGCCCATGGGAACAAAATAGGCAGCGTAGGTGGCGAATGCGATGGCCTGTGCTGCGACCGATGCGGGGTAAGAGATGACCGACTGGACCCAACCCAGCAGGAAGCCCCACTTTTCACCGTAGAGTTCTTCCAGATAGGTGTAGAGGCCGCCGGCGCGGGGGATGTTGGAGGCGATCTCTGCGATCGACAGAGCCGAGCAGAGGGTGATGATGCCGCCGAGGACCCAGGCAGCCAGCGCCATAACGGGGCTGCCGGCGTCGTTCAGAACGATGCTGGGCTTGAGGAAGATGCCGGAGCCAATGATCATGCCGACAACAATGGCAAGACCCTGAAGGGCGGAAACCGACTTCTTCATTTCATTTCCTTTTTCCATGAAAACGTACTCCTTATTTGGTTTTTTATAAAAAGCGTCGATAATTATAGCATGCGTTGGGGGAAGAAAACAATAAAAATTAAATAAATTTATTACTAAGCTTTGACTCATAGAAAAAGCGAATAACTGGTGATATGCCTGTGAAAAAAGGAGGGAATCGGGCTGTCCTACTTGAAAAAAGCCGCTGAAATTGGTATAATAAAATGAATTTTTATGTGAATGTGCCTTTAAAGCATAGACATAGAGAAAAAGAGGTGCGGCGGTGTATTTAAAATCCATCGAGATCCAGGGCTTCAAGTCGTTTCCCGACCAGACCCTGCTGACCTTCAGTGAAGGCATGACGGCAGTGGTCGGCCCCAACGGCAGCGGAAAATCGAATATTGCAGACGCCATCCGGTGGGTACTGGGTGAACAGTCGGCCCGCACCCTGCGCGGCGGCAAAATGGAAGACGTCATCTTCGGCGGCACACGCAAGCGTGGCCCCATGGGCTTCTGTCAGGTCGACATCACGGTCGACAACGGCGACGGCGCCATTCCGCTGGAGTATAACGAGGTGACGGTCACCCGCCGTTACTACCGCTCGGGCGAGAGCGAGTTTTACATCAACCGCAAGGCGGTGCGCCTCAAGGACGTCCGCGAGCTGTTTATGGACACCGGCCTGGGCCAGGACGGCTATTCCATGATCGGTCAGGGCCGCATCGACGAGATCCTGTCGGTCAAGAGTGCCGAGCGCCGCGAGATTTTTGAAGAGGCCGCCGGCATCAGCAAGGTCCGTCTGCGCCGTGAGGAGAGCACACGCAAGCTCGATCGCGCCGAGGAGAATCTGGTGCGTGTCCGCGACATCATCAGCGAGCTGGAAGGCCGCGTCGAGCCCCTGCGTCAGCAGGCCGAAAAGGCCAGACAGTTCCTGCTTTACCGCGACCAGCTGCGCGAGGTCGAGGTCGCGGCTGCCGTCGACCGGCTGGAAAAGCTGGAGGGGCTGATCCGTACAGCCTGCATCGACTATGACAACGCCGAGCGTATGCTGTCGGCCAAAAAGAGCGAGCTGGAGAACCTCTATGAACGGGGCGAACAGCTGGCCGGGCAGATCCGCGAAAAGGATATCGCCCTCGAGCAGGCCCGTGCCGATCTCGAGGCCGTCCGTTCGGATGGGGCGTCGGCCGAGGCCGAGCGTGCCGTTGCGCTGGCCAACCTGAAAAATGCCGAGGAAAACCTCGAGCTGCGCCGTCGGGAAGCCGAGGCGCGTACGGCCCACAGGGATGAACTGGAGGCACGACTGGCCGGCCAGAAGGGCGAACTGGCGGCGCTGGAAGAAAAACTCGCCGAAAAGGAAGAGGCGCTGGAAGCCCTGCTGGAGGAGATCCGCGCGGCGGCCAGCCAGAACGAAGATAAAGAAAAGCAGATCGGCAGCCTGCGTGCCCAGCTTTCCGAGCTGACCGAGCGCGAGCATGGCAAGCTGGCCGAGACCATGTCGGCCAATGCCGCCATTCAGGAGCTGGAAAGCCGGGGAGAGAACCTCTTCTGGCAGCAGAAGGATGCGCGCGACCGCATGGCCCGTCAGCGGGAAGCCCTGACGGCAGGCGAGCAGGCCTTTGCCGCGGTCGAAGAAAAGCGGCAGGAGGCACAGAATGCCCTCCGCGGCTTTGAAATGATGGAAGGTGTCCGCCGCAGCAAGGCCGAAAAGGCCCGCGAAGCACTGGACGCCCTCGTCCGCGAATACAACGCCAGGGAAGATCGCCTGCAGCTGCTGCAGAATATGGAGAAGGAATACGAAGGCTTCTCCTTTGCCGTCAAGAAGATCATGCAGGCCGGCAAGAGCCTGAACGGCATCCATGGCCCGCTGTCGGCCCTCATTCAGACGGGGGATGACTATGCCGTGGCCATCGAGACGGCGCTGGGCGCCGCCATGCAGAACATCGTCACCGACGACGAGGCTTCGGCCAAGGCGGCCATCGGCTACCTCAAGGCCGGCAAGCTGGGCCGCGCCACCTTCCTGCCCATCACCGCCGTCAAGCCGCGTTGGTCGAGCCGCAAGGCGCTGGACAAAGAACGCGGCTTCATGGGTTACGGCAGCGATCTGGTCTCCTGCGACGGCCTGTATGCCGATATTCTGTCCAGCCTGCTGGGCACCACGGCGGTGGTCGACAACATCGACAGCGCCATCGCCATGGGCAAAAAATATAAATATGCCTTCCGCATCGTCACCCTCGACGGCCAGCTGATCCAGGCCGGCGGCGCCATGACGGGCGGCAGTACGGGCAAGAGCACCGGCGTGCTCTCCCGTGCCAACGAGATGACCCGCCTCGAGCGGGAGCTCAGGGAGATTTCCGAAAAGGGCCAGCTGGCCAAGGTCGACCGCGAAAAGGCCGACCGCGACCTGAGTGCCCTGACCTATCAGATGAATACCGCCCGCGACGAGCTCCGGGCCGCCGAAGAGGCGGTGGCTGCCCGCAATGCCGAAAACAAGGCCATCGAGGCCACCGTCGAGGGCATCCGGGGCGAGATCGACCGACTCGAGCTGGAAAAGGAGACCATCGGCCAGCGCAGAACCGAGCTGACCGAGCGTGTACAGCGTCTGGAAGCCGAAGCCGCCCTGCTGACCACCAGAAGGGAAGATCTGCGCCGCACCCTCAATCAGATGACGTTGGGCGCCGAGGTCGATCTGCGCAAGGCAGGCGAACTGGAGCGCCGCCACAGTGAACTCCGCATGGAGACCGGCAGCCTGCAGGGCGAACGAAACAGCCTGCGTCAGGCGGCCGAAATGCTGGAAGGCCTGCTGTCGGCGGCCAGCGGCGAAGCCAAAGACAAGCAGGACGCCATCGAGCGTGCCCTGCAGGAGATCGAGGATCACAAAAAGCGGATCGACGACCACAGCGGCGCCGTATCTCTGGCGGCCCAGCGCCGCGCGGCAGCCGAGGGCGTCATTGCCAAGCTGACCGAAGACCGTATGGCCCTCGAGGGCAAAAAGGCCAAAGGCGACCGCGAGATCCAGACCAAGAACAACGACATCATCGCCCAGGAACGTCTGCGCGGCAGCCTCGAGCATAAGCGCAACGGCCTGCAGGAGGAAGAGAAGAGCGTTATCGACCGCCTGTGGGAAAGCTATGAGCTGACCCCCGGTGCGGCGAAGGAGACCTATAAAAAGCCGGTCGACCCAAAGCGCGCCGAAAAGCGTATCGGCGAGCTGCGGGCCGCCATCAAGGGGCTGGGCAGCGTCAATCTCGACGCCGTGGCCGAGTATGAAGAGGTCAGCGCCCGGTATAGCTTCATGTGCGCACAGCGCGACGACCTCGAGACCGCCAAGCGGGATCTGCAGGAGGTCATTCAGCGCCTGACCCGCGGCATGGAAGAGACCTTTTCGGAAAAGTTCCGCCAGATCAACGAATCCTTCTCGAAAACCTTTGAAGAGATCTTCGGCGGCGGCCATGCATATCTTAAGCTGGAGAACGAGAAGGATCTGCTGGAATGCGGCATCGAGATCTCGGTCGAGCTGCCCGGCAAGGGCACCCGCGTCATCTCGCTGCTGTCGGGCGGCGAAAAGGCCTTTGTGGCCATCGCCCTCTACTTTGCCATCATCAAGGTCAGCCCGACCCCCTTCTGCGTGCTCGACGAGATCGACGCCGCACTGGATGACGTCAATGTCACACGATTCACCGATTATATGCGTAAGCTGTGCAAGGATACGCAGTTTATCGTTATCACCCACCGCCGCGGCACCATGGAGGGCTGTGATATCCTCTATGGCGCAACCATGCAGGAGCATGGCGTTACCAAGCTTCTCAAGCTCGATCTCGCCGAGGTCGAGAGCAAACTCAATATACAAATCAGCTGATTGAAAGGAACGAACGATCATGGGATTTTTTGACAAGATCAAAGAAGGTCTGCGCAAGACCAAGGAAGCGGCTGCCAGCAATGTCAATGCCGTTCTGGCCACCTTCCGCAAGGTCGACGAGGAGATGCTCTCCGAACTGGAAGACAGCCTGATCCTGGCCGATCTGGGCGCCGAGCTGGCCATGCAGACGGTCGACGAGCTGCGTGACCGCGCCAAGCTCAAGGATCTGGGCGAGGACCAGGAGGCCATCAAGGCCGAGCTGTGCGACATCCTCGCCGAAAAAATGAAGAAGAACAACGGCCTTGTACTGGAGACCAAGCCTTCGGTCATTCTGGTGGTCGGCGTCAACGGCGTCGGCAAGACCACCAGCATCGGTAAGCTTGGCCAGAAGCTGACAGGCGAGGGCAAGAAGGTCCTCTTTGCCGCTGCCGATACCTTCCGTGCAGCCGCTGCCGACCAGCTGACCATCTGGGCCGACCGCTGCGGCGCCGACATCGTCCGCCATGCCGAGGGCGCCGACCCTTCGGCCGTTATTTTTGACGCCATCTCGGCCGCCAAGGCCAGAGGCGCCGATGTTGTCATTTGCGACACCGCCGGCCGCCTGCACAACAAGAAGAACCTGATGAACGAGCTGGCCAAGATGAACCGCGTCATCGACCGCGAGCTGCCCGGTGCATCCCGCGAGACCCTGCTGGTCATCGACGCCACCACCGGTCAGAACGGCGTCAACCAGGCCGAGAGCTTCAACGAGGCCTGCGAGCTGACCGGCATCATTCTGACCAAGCTGGACGGCACCGCCAAGGGCGGCATCGTCATCAACATCTCCAGCCGTCTGGGCGTTCCTGTCAAGTATATCGGCGTGGGCGAAAAGGCCGAAGACCTGCTGGAGTTTGAAGCCGAGACCTTTGTTAAGGCATTCTTTGAATAAGACAGGGGAGGATTTATCATGCGTTACGACGGAAGAGAAAACAACCAGCTGCGTCCCGTAAAGATCACCACCGATTATATCAAGTATCCCGAAGGCTCGGTGCTTATCGAGTGGGGCAACACCAAGGTCATCTGCAACGCCACCATCGAAGACCGTGTGCCTCCCTTCCTGAAGGATACCGGCAAGGGCTGGATCACCGCAGAGTATTCCATGCTGCCCCGCGCCACCCAGACCCGTACGCCCAGAGACATTCAGAAGCTCAAGCTCAACGGCCGCAGCGCCGAGATCCAGCGCCTGATCGGCCGCGCCCTGCGTTCGGTGGCCAAGCTGGATCAGATGGGCGAGCGCTGCATCACCATCGACTGCGACGTCATCCAGGCCGACGGCGGCACACGCTGCGCCTCGATCACCGGCGGCTTCTGCGCCCTGGTTCTGGCTATGCGCAAGCTGCAGCAGGAGGGCATTTACAAGAAGCTGCCCCTGCGTTCCCATGTCGCAGCCGTATCGGTCGGTGTTGTGGGCGACCAGCCCATGACCGACCTCTGCTATGTGGAAGACAGCGGCGGCGAAGTCGACTTCAACTTCATCATGGACGACAAGGGCAATATCATCGAGCTGCAGGGCACCGGCGAGGAGCGCCCCTTCTCCAAGAGCGAGCTGGACGAGATGTATGCCCTGGCAAAGACCTCCATCGAGCAGCTGGTCGAGCTGCAGAAGCAGGCCATCGGCGACATCACCAGGTAGTCGGAGGCCGCAGATATGGAGTTTGTACTGGCAAGCAACAATCAGAAGAAGCTGCGTGAAATGGACGAGATCCTGCGCCGCGAGGGCTGCAGCGTCATCTCGATGAAGGAGGCCGGCTTCCATACCGACCCCGAAGAAAACGGCAGCACCTTTGAAGAGAATGCCCTCATCAAGGCCAAAGCTGCCATGGAGGCATCGGGCAGAGCCTGCATCGCCGACGATTCCGGCCTGGCTGTCGATGGCCTGGGCGGTGCACCCGGCGTACTGTCGGCCCGCTACTGCGAGGGTACCGACCTCGACCGTGTTTACTTCCTGCTGGAGAACATGAAGGGCATGGAAGACCGCACGGCACGGTTCGTCTCCTGTGTGGCCTGCGCCTTCCCCGACGGCACATCGATCGTCGTTCGCGGCGAATGCCCCGGCGTCATTCTGGAAGAACTCAAAGGAGAGGGCGGCTTCGGCTATGATCCCGTCTTCTATGTTCCGGCCGAGGGTTATACCTTTGCCGAGATGCCCCAGGAACGCAAGAACGAGATCTCCCACCGCGGCGCGGCCATGGTGAAGTTCTGTGCCGAGCTGAAGAAGCAGGGAAAGATTTAAGAAAAAAACAAAAATATTAAAATAGAAAGAAACAGAGGAAAATAATTATGATCACAAGCAAGCAGAGAGCCTTCCTGCGCGGCAAGGCCAACGACCTGGACGCCATTTTCCAGATCGGTAAGGACGGCATCAACGACAACATGATCGCCCAGCTGGGCGACGTACTGGAAGCACGCGAGCTCATCAAGATCAAGGTTCTGGAGACCGCCATGCTGACCGCACGTGAGGCCAGCGAGGCTGTATGCGCAGCCACCGGCGCCGAGCCCGTACAGTGCATCGGCTCCAAGTTCGTCATCTACCGTCCCAACTCCGAAAAGCCCGTCATCATCCTGCCCAAGGCCTAAGCTATGAGCAGAGATCGCATCGGTGTCTTCGGCGGCACCTTCAATCCGCCCCATATCGGCCACATTGCCGCTGCCCGTCAGGTGGTGGCGGCGCTGGATCTGGGTAAGCTTCTGATGATCCCCACCAATATCCCGCCCCACAAGCAGCTGCCCGAGGGTTCGGCCAGCCCTGTGCAGCGTCTGGAAATGGTAAAGATCGCCGCCGGCGGTATTCCCATGGCCGAGGCCTGCGACATCGAGATCAACCGTGAAGGCGCCAGCTATACGGCCGATACCGTCATCGAACTGAAAAAGCGTTATCCCGACGCCACCCTGTGGCTGATGATCGGCACCGATATGCTGGATACCTTCGATCGCTGGTACAGCCCCGAAAAGATCCTGGCTGCCTGCCGTCTGGCTGCCGTGGCCAGAGGGGACGACGACCGCGAACGGATCGAACGCAAGGCACAGGAGCTGCGCGACCGTCTGGGCGCCGAGATCGATATCGTCTACAACGATGTGGTCGAGGGCAGCTCCACCGAGTTCCGCGGCGGCAACACCCGCCTGGTTTCCTCCGACGTCCTGCGCTACATCCGCAGAAACGG
>JAFQKM010000220.1 GCA_017396925.1 Clostridia bacterium | reverse complement strand
CTACTATATATGATATCTCGGGCAAAGGGTCCGGGAAATACGATCCACCAATGTTAGGGAGGAAACACGAATGAAGAAGATTCTGGTTCTCGCTCTGGCTCTGGTCATGATGCTCGGCTGCTTCGCCACTGCGAATGCTGAGATCGGTGCCATCGCCAAGGAAGATCTGAAGATCGGTTTCGTCTACATCGGCGACGTCAGCGACGCCGGCTACACCTACGCCCATCATCAGGGCACTCTGGCCATGCAGGAAGCCATCGGCCTGACGGATGATCAGATCGTTCTCAAGCGCAACGTATCCGACTCCTCTGCCAGCGACACCGAAACCGCTATCCGCGAGCTGATCGAGACCGGCTGCAACGTCGTCGTCGGCATCAGCTTCGGCTACATGGACACCATGGAAGAGCTGGCCGAAGAGTACCCCGAGGTCATCTTCGCCCACTGCTCCGGCTACAAGTCCAATGAGGAGAACTTCTCCAACTACTTCGGCCGCATCTACGAGGCCCGCTACCTGTCCGGCATCGCCGCAGGTCTGAAGACCGAGACCAACCATCTGGGCTATGTCGCCGCGTTCGACACCGTTCCCGAGGTTGTCTACTCCCTGAACGCTTTCTATCTGGGCGCCAAGTCCGTCAACCCCGACGTCAAGATGACCGTCAAGGCCGTTGGCAGCTGGTATGATCCCACCACCGAGCGTCAGGTTGCCGACGCGCTGCTCGACATGGGCTGCGACGTTCTGGGCATGCACTGCGACACCACCGGTCCCGTTGTCGCCGCTCAGGAGAAGGGCAAGTGGGCTGTTGGCTACAACGCTGACATGAGCGAAGCCGGCCCCGATTCCTACCTGACCGCGCCCATCTGGCACTGGGGCGTTTACCTGACCGAGTTCGTTCAGGGCATCATCGACGGCAACTATGCTCCCGTCAACGCTCTGCCCGGCATGGCCGAGGGTCTGGTTGACCTGGCTCCCCTGTCCGGCAACGTAGCCGAGGGTACCGCCGAGGCCATCGAGGCTGCCAAGGCTACCATCCTGTCCGGCGAGTTCGGCGTCTTCGAAGGCCCCATCTATGACAATCAGGGCAACCTGATGGTCGAGGAAGGCCAGACCCTGACTCCCGCCGAGATCCTGAACATCACCTGGTTCGTCGAGGGCATCACCGTCGAATAAGTCGGCAGTGCCGACAGCCATGTGCTGGCGCTTCTGAAATCCGGCCCGGACGACAAAGATCGGTCGTCCGGGCCGGCGTTTGTTATGGACCATTCTTTCTGCGGTCACGGTATAAGGGGCCGCCAGCAGGCAGCACATCCCGCCGACCATAGATTGGAGTCGGCGGCACTTTCTTTGTACATTTCCCTCATTCTCTAAACAGTTCAGCGATTCGATCAAGCAAAACCTTATCATAACTGAGCAAATCAATAAACCGAAAGAATTCCTGCTCTATCTCAGTCAACGAAACACCCAAAACGCCCCGTGCAGCCGCCTCATAGTCTTTCGCCATGTAAAACTCATAGAACTGTGCTCTCTCAAACCGCATCAGCAGATAACTTACAAACGAACCCGCCAATGGATAAGCGATTTTGTCTTGTACTGTATAAAATTCTTCACGCGTCATCGCAATCAATTCAGAAACCGATGGACACAAATCATTATTTCTGTAGTAAGAAGTCCAAGCATTATTATCAATCCCCCACCACAGCGCATCCATCGCCATGGCAACGCCTTCTTCCAGAAATCGCGATTCTGGATATCCTAGGGTGAACATCAAGATATGAGTATCCTCATGCGCACCGATACATTGTATAGTTTCATTATAAACTGCCAGAATCTCATTTTCTGAAACCGCGCAGCCATTATTGGGAGCATATTCTCCGAATCTGCGTTCACATTCTTTTCCAAGAGCCTCACGGGAATCATAGAGATAGTAATGAATTTTCTCATTCATCGAAAGTCCAAGTATTGCCGTAATGTGCTGATAACTGGCTTCCTGAACAGAGGCAATATGTTCAATATCCTGCGCCGCCTTACCTCCTTCATCACAGTGAAATACATAATGATCTGTTTCATGGCAATACATAGCGGCATTCTGCACCTCCCTATCAGATTGATCGCCAAGCATCTGAGAAAAACTCCCCGATTGCCGGATTCTTACAGTCCGACTGCCGGGGAGTTTGTGCTTATGAAATTACTTTTCGAGGGACTTGAGGTACTCGATGCAGATCTTCGCTTCGGTCATGCCGTCGGGATTGCAGGTTTCGCTTTCTACAACCATGGGCAGGCCCATTTCGATGGCCTTGGCATAGACGTCAGCCACAGGCGCGGTGCCCATGCCAAGCGGGGTGCCGTTGCCCTCGGCGTCGCCGTCCTTGATATGGATGACCTTGACGCGGTCGCCCAGACGATCAAGCAGCGCGATCGGGTTCTTCATGCCGACATAGGCCCAGTAGGTATCGATCTCCAGCATGACGTTGGTGCGGTAGATCAGCTGATCTTCGATGTTGGAGCCGTCCTTGTTGGGCAGGAACTCCTTATGATGATTGTGATAGCCCAGCGTAATGCCCTCGGCCGCCAGCTTGGGCTGGAATTCGTTGATCATATCGATCAGGGCGTCCAGCTTCTTCTGATCGGAGAAATCGCCGCCGGGGATGATAATGTTCTTGTTGCCGATGGCCTTGTGATAGGCGACGGTCTCTTCGAAATGCTCGGCAATCTCCTTCCAGCCGGTATGAGTGCCGGAAACCTTCAGGCCGTATTTATCCAGCATAGCCTTGATTTCCTCGGCGGGAATCCCGAAGAAACCGGCGAACTCGACAAACTTATACCCCAGCTCGCTGACCTGACGCAGCGCCTCTTCCATGTTCTTTTCAGTCAAATCGCGTATGCTGTACAGCTGAATTCCATATT
>JAFQKM010000219.1 GCA_017396925.1 Clostridia bacterium | reverse complement strand
CGATTCCACATCGGATCTCCTGCTTGAAGAAGCATATAAGATGGGCGTTGGCGTCGTGCCCCTCAAGGTCATCATCGGCGACGAAGAATACCGCGATGGCATCGACATCACCAAAGAGGCGTTCTTCGCCAAGCTGCCCACGCTGAAGAAGCTGCCCACCACCACACAGCCAAGCCCCGACGACTTTGCACAGCTCTATGAAGCGGCACAGGCCGACGAGCTGGTTGTTATCACTGTCGGCAGCGGCATTTCGGGCACCTTCCAGAGCGCCACCATTGCCGCCGAAGGTGTGACGGGGAAGAAGATCTATCTGGTCGACTCGCTGCAGGCTTCGGTCGGTCTGGGCATCCTGGTCCGCCGCGCTGTCGAGCTGCGCGACCAGGGTCTGTCCGGCGCCGAGATCGCGGCAAAGCTGGACGAGGAAAAGCATGATATCGTTCTGCTGGCCGTTATCAACAACATCACCAATCTGTATAAGAGCGGCCGTATGAGCAAGGGCACCATGCTGGTGGGCAGCGTATTGGGCATCAAGCCGGTCGTCACCCTCAGTCCTCATGGCGTCGATGCCATCGGCAAGGAGCGCGGTACCGCCAAGGCCTATCAGTTTGTCCGCGACACGGCCACCGGTATGGGCGTACTGGACGAGAGCCGTCCCTGTGCCATCGGTTATACCGCCGACCGTACCATTGTCGATGGCTTCCGCGAAGTTATGGGCACAGAGTGGTGCCCCGACAATATCCATGTGGATGCCGTCGGCAGCGCCATTGGTACCCATCTCAATGCCGGTGCCATCGTCTATGTCTACTTCAAAAAGCACGCATAAAAAGAAAAACGCCACCCGGGAGGGTGGCGTTGTTTTTTAGTTTTCTTCGGCTTCGTTGAGCTTCTGGATCTCGGTATAGATGGCCTGCATCTCATCATCGACGCCCTTGAGGACCTGTGCGCACAGGTAAAGGCGGGTGGACAGTTCCTGAGGGACTTCGGCGCCGCTCTTGTTCTTATAGCGCAGCTCATGCTCCAGCGAAGCCCAGAGGTCCATGGCGATGGTGCGGATCTGGATCTCGACCTTGACATCGCGGCGCTCGGCAGCCAGATAAACCGGCACCGATACGACCAGATGGAGGCTGCGGTAGCCGTTGGGGGTCTGGATCTTATGGTATTCTTTCTTGCGGATCAGGGTGACATCGTCCTGGCTGAGCAGGATGTCGGCAATGCGGTCGATATCCTCGAGATAGTTGCAGATGACGCGGACGCCGGCGATATCGTTGATGAAATCGCGCATATTGTCCAGCGTGACGTCCTTCTCCTTCTTATGCAGCTTATTGACAATGGAGAGGGGGCTTTTCAGACGGGTATCGATGTGGTGGATGGGATTGTAATCGTAATGAACATGGAAATTGTCGTCGAGGTTTTCCAGCTTGGTCTTGACCTCCTTGAGCGCGGCACGATAGACCTGCATCTCGCTGAGGAAGGCCTTCATCATTTCAGGGGCGATGTAGCCGGAAGGATCCTGTGCGTCGTTCATGGCCTTTTTGATATTCATATAGACTCCTTTGTTCTATTTCTGCTTCTTTGCATCTTACTTTTTTACCGTTTGGCATTATAGCACAGGTCGGAAGAAAATACCATGAAAATATGATGAATTTCCTGTAAGAACTTTGAGAACAGGCCGTTGCAGGCAATGCTGTACCATGCTATAATTTACTTGGTAAAATTATGTAAAAGGAGCGTATTTATTATGCGTGAACTTTTGGCAAAACTGACCGGTATCCCCTCGGCCTGTGGCCATGAATACGATGTCATCCGTTACCTGCGCGACCGTCTGATGGACAAGGCCGATGCATGGGAGATCGACGGCCTCGGCAACCTGATCGTCCGTAAGGACGGCGGCCAGCCCGGCCCCGTACTGATGATGTCGGCCCATTCCGATGAAGTCGGCTTCATCGTCAAGAAGATCGAGAATAACGGCCTGATCCGTTTTGAGAAGATCGGCGGCAACGACGATCGCATCCTGCCCATCGAAAAGGTCATCGTCTGCACCCAGAATGGCCCCATCAAGGGTCTGATCGGTTATCTGTCGGCCCACATGCGCAAGTTTGACAAGGCCGATCTGATCCGCCCCTATAGCCAGCTGTACATCGATATCGGCGCCGAGGATAAGGCCGATGCCGAGGCCATGGGTGTTGAGATCGGCGATGCCATCGTCTGGGGTACCCAGTATGAAGAGTTCGGAAGTTCCCGTGCCATGGGCCATGCCTTCGACGATAAGGTCGGCTGCGCCATCCAGGCCAAGCTGATCGAAGAGCTGGATTGGTCCAAGGTCAAGGGCACCGTCTATTTCGTATTCTCGGTACAGGAAGAGGTCGGCCTGCGCGGCGCACGCACAGCTTCACACAATGTGGTCGCTGATGTCGCCCTGTCGATCGACACCACCGCCGCCAGCGATACCTTTGAGAGCATGATGGATCAGATGGTCTGCCTCGGCAAGGGCCCCGGCATCAAGGCTATGGACTTCAGCTTTATTTCCAGCGTAGCCGTCCGCCGCAAGCTGCAGCAGGTGGCCAAGGCCAACAACATCCCCTATCAGCTGGAGGTCTTTACCGGCATCGGCACCGACGCAGGCGAGCTGCACATGGCCCATAAGGGCGTACCCACCGGCAGCGTATCGGTTCCCTCGAGAAATGCCCATACCGCCCTTGAGGTCATCGACCTGCAGGATATGGAATATGCCAAGGATCTGCTGGGCGCATTCATTCTGGCCCTCGAAGACAAAGACGAGTTCAAGTTTGTAAAGTAAGGATAGAAAATCCCCCGGAGATTTCTCCGGGGGATTGCCTTTTTGTGTCATCTGTGGTATATTGAATACAACCGATCGGCTGAAGCCGGTCACGGCGGCCGAAGCCGCTTTCTAAGAAAATCACCGCACAAAAAACAGCGAAGAATGGATATCACGAAGATAACCGGCAGTGCAGCAGCACGGCTTGTTTCTTCGTGTTTTTTTATGCGTAAATCCCACAGCCTGTGGAAGAAAAAAGGAGAATCGATCTATGACAACTGCAAACGTAAACATTCGCCGCCTGACATGGTCGGCCATCTGGCTGGCCCTCGCCCTCGTTCTGCCCTTCCTGACCGGCCAGATCCCCACGGTCGGTTCGATGCTCTGTCCCATGCACATCCCCGTCCTGCTCTGCGGTTTCACCTGCGGCTGGCCCTGGGGTGTACTGGTCGGCTTTGTCGCACCGCCTCTGCGTATGGTGCTGTTCGGTATGCCGCCCATGATGGTCGCCATCCCCATGGCCTTCGAGCTGGCGGCCTACGGCTTTGTTTCCGGCCTGCTGTATAAGAAGCTGCCTAAAAGCAAGATGAATATCTATGTCACGCTGATCTCGGCCATGGTCATCGGCCGTCTGGTCTGGGGCGCCGTCAAGTTCGTCATGATGGGCCTGAGCACATCGGCCTTCCCCCTGTCGGCCTTCATCGCCGGTGCCGTCACCACCGCCATCCCCGGCATCATCCTGCACATCGTCCTGATCCCGCTGATCGTCATGCTGCTGGAAAAACACAAGCTGATCCTGAATGATTGATTAAATATTAAAAAAGCACCCGAAAGGGTGCTTTTTTATGCTTAGATCTCCATTTTTCGACCGTTGAGCACGGCACCGACCAGAACATCGCCGTCGTAAGACAGCTTGAGGGAGAAGAATGGCTCCTCGTCGGCCAGCAGTTTGAGGAAGATCTTGTCGCCCTCCCAGATGGGCAGGGAAGGCACATCCGATTTGCGTACCCACTCGAGGTTGCCCTCGCTGCATTCGCCGATCTCGCCCTCCCAGCCGGTGGCCGTGAAGAGGTGCATATATTCGGTCTCGTAGATGGTATTGACAAAAGTGACCAGGCCGCGGTAGCGGTAGTCGGTCAGGCGCAGGCCGGTCTCCTCGTAGGTCTCGCGGAGGATGCAGTCCTCGGGGCTTTCCTTGTCCTCGAACTTGCCGCCGACACCGATCCACTTATCCTGATTGACATCGTTCTTTTTCTTGACGCGGTGGAGCATCAGATATTCGTCGCCGCGCTCGATATAGCAAAGGGTGACATTTTTCATGGTTACTGCTCCAGTTTGCTCAGGTAGAGGTCGGTCAGGCTGTGCTTGACCGTGCCATCTACGCCGGTGCAGGTATGGGCCATGGCCAGCGAATTGAGGATGGCCTCTTCGGTGGCTTCGGCGCAGGCCGTGAAGGCCTGGCCCAGCAGGGACTCCTGCACGATCTCGAGCTGCTGTGTGCCGCCCTGAGGTTCGCTTTCGATGCGGTTGGCTGTGGTGAAGCCGATCATGATGTCGCCGCTGCCGTGGCCCATGAAGGAGCCGGTGCGGCTGAGGCCGACACCGCAGCGGCGGATGATGCGTTTGAGCTGGCGGTCGGATACCGGCAGATCGGTGCCTACGATCATCATGATCGAGCCGCGGTCGAGGTCAGCCGGGGTGATCTGTTCCTTGAGCATGGGGCCAAGGTGATTGCCGCAGAGGGTGAAGGTCTCGGTGGCACCGAAGTTGGACTGGACGAGGACGCCGAGGGTATAGGTGCGGTCGCCGATGGTGATCAGGCGGGAAGCCGAACCGATGCCGCCCTTGAGGCCGAAGCAGACGGTGCTCTTGCCGGCGCCGATGTCGCCCTCTTCAAAGTCG
>JAFQKM010000218.1 GCA_017396925.1 Clostridia bacterium | reverse complement strand
GGTATACTCCTGATAAGCCACCTCTTCACCGTTATTATGAATGTAACTACACTTGGCTTTATCGTAAGCAGCATTGATATTCGTATCTTTGAAATAAAGTAAAAAAGAAATATGCGGATAGTGTATTTCATCCTTGCCGCTTCCATGCGCCGTTCCATCATAACGGATCCGCGCCTCCAGCTGCTCCCAGCTGTCCGGCTGTTCTGCTCCCCCACCGATCTCATGATACAGAATAACTTCTTCATATGGTGTCAGGGTCGTCCGTTCTTTTTCCAGCTTTGCCAGCATATCTGCACCATATTCTTTTTCGATGTACTGCCGCCACCCATCGTATGGCGCGTCGGTTGGATCAAGCAGTCGTCCAAGCCCCATTTCTTCACCCAAGGCTGCTTCTGCTTCAGCTATTGACAGATAGGTTTCGGTATAGTTCTCCCATTCGGGATCACCGGCACATCCCCTGCCTGTAACAAAAATCTGCAGGGCACAAACACCTAAAATACAGAACGGGAGTATCAGAAGCATCCAGATGCCGAAAGGCATTTTTTTCATAGATCTACACCTCCATTTTCTTTGTACAGTTTTTAGACGACGCATATCTGCCCTTTGTTCCCATAAAAAACAAAACCGGCCCTGTACTTACGCACAGGGCCGGTTGGAAAAATCAATTAATACAGCTTTGCGCCGGCGGGGATATGGTCATCGACCATCAGCAGGTGCAGCTTCTCTTCGCCTTCCTCCATATGGGTGGCGCTGAGCAGCATACCGCAGGACTCGATGCCCATCATGGCTCTGGGAGGCAGGTTGGTGATGGCGATCAGGGTCTTGCCAACCAGCTCTTCGGGCTCGTAGTAGGCATGGATGCCGCTGAGGATAACACGGTCGGTGCCGGTACCGTCGTCCAGAACAAAGTGCAGCAGCTTCTTGCTCTTCTTGACGGCCTCGCAGGACTTGACCTTAACGGCACGGAAGTCCGACTTGGAGAAGGTCTCGAAGTCGACCAGATCGGAGAACAGAGGCTCGATCTCGACCTTGGAGAAGTCGATGACTTCGGGCTCGACAACAGGTGCTTCCTCGGCAGCAGCCTCGCAGTTGCAGGCAGCTTCTGCAGCGGGAGCAGCAGTGCGCTCGACCTTCTTCTCGCCGCCCAGTGTCTTCATTGTGGGGAAGAGCAGGACGTCGCGGATGGCCTGGGAGTCGGTGAACAGCATGCACATACGGTCGATGCCGTAGCCGATGCCGCCCGTGGGAGGCATACCGATCTCGAGGGCATTCAGGAAGTCTTCGTCGGTGTGGTTGGCCTCGTCGTCACCGGCGGCAAACTGCTCTTCCTGTGCGGCAAAGCGGGCGCGCTGGTCGATGGGGTCATTCAGCTCGGAGTAGGCATTGGCCATCTCCCAGCCGTTCATGAAGAACTCGAAACGCTCGACATAGTCGGGAGCGTCGGGCTTTCTCTTGGTCAGAGGCGAGATCTCGACGGGATGGTCCATAACGAATGTGGGCTGGACCAGATGCTCTTCAACATAGTGCTCGAAGAACAGGTTGAGGATATCACCCTTCTGGTGGCGGTCTTCAAACTCGATCTTATGTTCCTTGGCAACGGCACGGGCCTCTTCCTGGGTGTGGATCTCGTTGAAGTCGACGCCGGAATACTGCTTGACGGCATCCAGCATGGTGATGCGTGCAAAGGGCTTGCCCAGATCCATCTCGACGCCGTTGAAGACGATGGTTGTGGTGCCCAGAACTTCCTGTGCAACATGACGGTACATCTCTTCGGTCAGGTCCATCATGCCGTGGTAGTCGGTGAAGGCCTGGTAGAGCTCCATCAGGGTGAACTCGGGGTTATGTCTGGTATCGACGCCTTCGTTACGGAAGACGCGGCCGATCTCGTAAACGCGGTCGAGGCCGCCGACGATCAGGCGCTTGAGGGGCAGCTCCAGAGAGATACGCAGCTTGCGGTCTTCGTTGAGGGCATTGAAGTGTGTCTCAAAGGGACGGGCAGCGGCGCCGCCGGCGTTGGAGACCAGCATGGGGGTCTCGACTTCCAGGAAGCCCTTGGCATCCAGGAAACGGCGGATGGAAGAAATGATCTTGGAGCGCTTGATGAATGTATCGCGGGATTCGGGATTCATGATCAGGTCGACATAACGCTGACGGTAGCGCTGGTCGACATTGGTCAGACCGTGGAACTTCTCGGGCAGAGGCTTGAGGGACTTGCTCAGCAGGGTGATCTCCTGAACATGGATGGAGATCTCGCCGCGGCGTGTGCGGAAGACGAAGCCCTTGACGCCGACGATATCGCCGATGTCGAGTTTCTTGAACTGCTCGTAGCCGTCTGCGCCCAGCTCGTCGACCTTGACATACATCTGGATGCGGCCTTCCTTGTCCTGCAGGTCGGCAAAGGATGCCTTGCCCATGTCACGCATCGACATGATACGGCCGGCCATCGAGACAGGCTGATTTTCCATGGTCTCAAAGTTGGCCTTGGTGGTCTGGCTGTATGCGGTAACTTCGTACTTTGTGATGGTGAAGGGGTCCTTGCCTTCGCTCTGCAGCTTGGCCAGCTTGTCGCGGCGGATCTGCAGCAGCTCGTTCAGCTCTTCGCCGGAAACTTCCAGCTGCTGATTTTCGATTTCTGTGCTCATGCTCTTTATTCTCCTTTACAGAATAAGACAGCTCTTCAGACAGAGCTTTTATTTTTCTCTAAGTTTAGCGTGTGACCGAAACGATGGTGCAGTTCAGGCGGCCGCTGGGTGCATCAACGGTAACAACGTCGCCTGCGCGGTGCTTCATAACAGCCTTACCGATGGGGGATTCGTCGGAAATCTTGCCTTCGGCAGGATCGACTTCGCGGGTACCGACAATGGTGTATTCCTCTTCATCGTCATCATCCTCGAAACGGATGACGATCTTGCTGCCGTAGCTGACAACGTCTTCGCTGCCTGCAGCTTCTTCGATGATCTCGGCGTTCTGGATCTCGGCTTCCAGCTCGGCAATGCGGGACCACAGCTTGCCCTGCTCGTTCTTGGCTTCGTCGTACTCGGCGTTCTCGGAAAGGTCGCCGTAGCCTCTTGCGATCTTGATCTGCTCGGCAACCTCGTCGTTACGAGTGGTCTTGAGGTAGTCCAGCTCCTGCTTCATCTCTTCGAGCTTTTCTTTGGTAACTTTCAAAACTTTTGCCATTTTGGGTTCGCTCCTGTTCGTATTTATTGGAAAACAATTTATTTGCTCACATAGTTCATTATATTATAGTCTAATTCTGTCCAACCGTCAAGTAGTCGAACGGCACCATACCCGGATATCTCCGCGTTCGAGGGCGCCGTGGTGATAAAGATGCCCCAGCAGCGGACCGGCATCGTAAAACCGCCCTCTCGGCAGGCCCTGCAGCCGAAAGGCAGCCCCGATATGCGGGCGGAGAATCCCTTCCCCCTCCATTCCTTCCCGTGTCAGATCAATGACCCTCTCCCCGCCCCGGAACGGGCAGCCGGGGTCAAAGGCCAGCACCAGTGTCTGCACAGCTCTGCCCTTTCCCGGGGAGGCCGTCCCATAATTCCGAAGCAGCATCCGTGCGGTGCTTTCGGCCCATACGCCGCCTGCCGCCGATACATACCGGCACCGCTCGGCCAGATCATGCACACAGTCGAGCACCTCCCGTGAAGGCATCCGGGCATAGACCAATACATGGCTCTGTTCGGCGGTGTTTCCCAAAAGATCCAGGGCGGCATCGGCGGCCAGACGGCGCAGCGTCGGACGGTCTTCACAGGGCAGCAGGCCATATTCCCTCCCCTGCTGCCGTAGCCCGGGCGGCAGGCAGGCATAACGGATCCCCCGGTCTGCCATCATCATCAGTGCCTCGCGGCACTTTTTCCGCCACAGCTTCCCGGAGATGCCAAAAGGCAGGCCGAGGTCGATCTGGGCGACTTCGGTCCTGCCTATAGAAAGCTTATTCAGTTGGATGCCGCCCCCTTTGGCGGCGTATCGCCGATAGGTCCGAAAGGACAGCGCAGGCATGGTATATACGGTCAGCAGTGCCGGCATTGGATCATCTCCCCTTCCGGAGACAGTATATGCCGTTTCCGCCCCCGTTATGCCTTTAGGGCTGGGTCTCGGGATCGGTCTCTTCGCCGGCAGGCTCGGTGACCGGCTCGGCAGGCACTTCAGGCTCGACAGGCTCGACCGGTGCAGGCTGGACGCCCAGGGTCTCAAGAGCCTTCTGCAGCTGGGTATCCTGCTCGTCGGTCAGGCTGTAGAAGTTATAGAAATCCTCATCCGACAGCGAGATCTCGATATCGGGCTGGATGCCGACGTCGGCCAGGCTGACGCCCTTGGGTGTGTAGTATTTGAGGGTCGACAGATTGACGGCGCCCTCGGTCAGCGGAATGATGGTCTGGGCATAGCCCTTGCCGGTGGTGTGGTCGCCGACAACGGTGGCCACGCCGTATTCCTGCAGAACGGCCGCAAAGAACTCGGCAGCACTGATGGAATACTCGTTGGTCAGAACGACCATGGGCAGGCTGATCTGGCCCTCCTTGGAGCGGTACTCGGTGGTCTCGCCGCTGTTGTCGCTCATGGTGATGATGGTGCCCTCGGGCAGCAGCAGGTCGAGCATATTGCTCATGACGTCGACATAGCCGCCGCCGTTGAAGCGGACGTCAAAGACCAGCCCCTTGGCGCCCTGGCTGACCAGTGCATTGAGCTCCTCGGCAAACTCGACATCGACATTACGGTCGAAACCGTCGATGGAGATATAGCCGATCTCGCCGATCATACGGGCCTCGATGCCGGGGTTGAATACGGCAGCACGGGTGATGTCGAAGGTCAGATTTTCTTCGCCGCGGCGGATGCCGATGTTGACAACGGTACCCTCTTCGCCGCGGACGACATTGACCAGCGCCGAATAATCCTCAAAGGTATCGGTGCCGACGCCGTCGACCGATGTGATAACGTCGAAGGGACGGAGACCGGCCTGCTCGGCAGGCGATCCGCCGGTGACGTCGGTGATGGCATAGCCGCCCTCGTATTCGGTGGAAATGGTAACGCCGATGCCGACATAGCTGTTGGCATTGGATTCCTTCAGCGCCTCGTATTCCTCGGCATTGCAGTAATAAGACCACTTGTCGCCAACACCGTCGATGAAGCCGGCCAGCACGCCGTCCATGGCTGCATCCATGTCGTATTCGCCGACATAATACTTGTCGACAACGGCCATCAGCTCTTCCAGACGGTCATACTTAGCTTCGGCAGCCTGCAGATCGCCCAGCTTTCGGTTGTACATCTCGGTCATGCCAAAGACACAGACATTGGCTGTGGTGACAACAGCCAGAAAGATCAGCATCAGACAGGTGCCGAGGTTAACACTTTTCTTGTTCATGTTTTCCCTCCTGGGTATATGGGATTTTTGCTTATACGCAACATCGTAGGGGCGCCGGAAACGCCCCTACGATGAAGAGTTCATGATTCAGCTTTGGGCTATGCGTAGACGACCGAGAAGCCCGGATACATACTGATCGGGTTGACATAGTCGCCGTTCTTGATGACCTCGAAATGGAGGTGCGGGCCGGTGGAATAACCGGTGGAACCGACATAGCCGATGATGGTGCCCTGGCTGACCTTCTGGCCCTTGCTGACAGCCATCTTGGACATATGGGCATAGAGGGTGGCAACGCCGCCGCCATGATTGATGACGACATAATAGCCGTAGGCGCGGTTGTAGCCGGCGGTTGTGACCGTGCCGGAGTTGGCCGCATAGATCTTGGTGCCCTTGGAAGCACGAAGGTCGATGCCGGTATGCAGCTTATAGACGCCGGTGACCGGATGGGTGCGCATGCCGTATTTGGAAGTGACGACATTATTGGCGGCCGGCAGCGGCCACATCATGTTGCCGCCGACATAGGTTGCCGAAGCCTGCTGCTTTGCCAGCGCATTGATGGCGTTTTTGATGTCTTTGGAGAGCTTATCCTCCTCGGCTTCGATCTCGAGGTACTGGGCCGCAGCTTCGCCTTCGGCAGCCTCGATCTTCTTCATCTGGGCGCTGCGCTCGTTGTAGGTCTTCTGCAGTGCAGCCTTGTTTTCTTCCATCGAAGCCTTGACCTCGACGGCAGACGCACGGTCGGCTTCCAGCGAAGCCTTCTGCTCGGCGATCAGCTCTTTGAGGGCCTTGAGCTCTTCAAACAGCTTTTTGTCATACTTGGAGATCTGGGAGACGATCTCGTAACGGGTGAGAAAATCGGAAAAATCGTCGCTGGACAGCAGGATGGACATATAGCTCATCGAGCCGTTTTCATACATGAAGCGGATGCGGCTGCGCAGCTTCTCATACTGCTCGATCTCCTTGGCCTCGCTGTCGGCCAGCTCGATCTCCTTGATGCCGATCAGTTCATCCAGCTCGGCGATCAGACTTTCCTGCACTTCCAGCTCCTGCTCGGCCGCTTCGACGGCGGCGTCGAGCTTTTCGATCTCGGCCAGGATCGAGGCCTTCTCGCTGCGGATGGCGCTAAGCTCCTTCTGGGCAGCCTTTTTCTTGCCGGTCAGGCCGGACAGCTGGTCCTTCAGGGCATTGACCGTCGACTGTGTGACGGCGGCGCGGGCCGGCAGCGCACTGATCAGCACCGAAGCGATCATCAGGAAAGCCAGTACACCGGCAATGACCGACGCGGCGCGCCGGGCGTTGGCCTGACGCTTGTTGTAATCGATAGAATGCTTAGACATAATATTAAACTCTCAGGAATTTGCGGATGGTCATGGTACTGCCAAGGATGCCAATCACAACACCGGCGCCCAGCATGAGGGGCAGCAGGCCCTGCCAAAGCTCGCCCCAGCCCACCATGGTGAACAGGCCCGAGCTGGCAACCAGCTTTTCGGTGATGAAATCATAAACTCCCCACTCGGCCAGCAGCGCGAAAATACCGCCCAGCAGACCAAGGGTCATGCCCTCGACAACAAAGGGGGCACGGATGAAGCCATCGGTGGCGCCGACCATCTTCATGATGGCGATCTCGTCCTTTCTGGCAAACATGGCCAGTTTGATGGTATTGGAAATGATGAAGATCGAAACGGCGCCCAACAGCGCAACCAGCGCATAGGATACAGCGTTGACCACCGTCTTGATCTGGATCAGACGGTCGGAGATCTCCTTCTCGCTGTTGGTGGCGCCGACGCCCTCGATCTTCTTGATGGCATCGACGGTTTCGTCGTGAAGGGCAACATCCTTCATAACGACACGGTATTCATCGCGGAGGGGATTGTCTTCGCGCAGGTCTTCCATAATGTAGGCATCCTCGCCCATCATTTCCAGATAGGCGTCGAAGGCCTCTTCCTTCGGAACGAAGGTGCATTGCTCGACATTCGGTATGCTTTCGATGGCCGCCTGCAGGGCAACGGCCTGCTCGCGGGTCATGGCTTCGTCGATGAATACGGCGATCTCGTTCTGAGAGGCCAGGCCGTCGATCAGCAGATCGATGTTATAGGCCACCAGACCGAAGGTGCAGATGATGAGCAGGCAGGCACCGATGACAGTGACGGCGGCAAAGCTCATCAGGCCGTGCAGCTTGATGCTCACGATGCCTTCTTTGATAAAATACCCGATATTGGGCAGGGTCTTATTCTTCAACTGGTTCATCTAAGTAATACCCACCGGTTCTGTCACTGATGATCGAACCTCGCTCGATGGCAATGACGCGTTTCTCCAGCTGGTTGACCAGCTCTCTTTCATGGGTGACGACCAGAACGGTGGTACCCAGCTTGTTGATCTTCTCCAGAAGCATCATCAGCTCGACCGAACGGGAGGGATCGAGGTTGCCCGTCGGCTCGTCGGCAATGATGACATCGGGATTGTTGACCAGCGCGCGGGCGATGGCCACACGCTGCTGCTCGCCGCCCGACAGCTGATGGGGCAGACGGCGGGACTTGTTCTTAAGACCGACCAGCTCCAGCACATAGGGTACACGCTTTTTGATGATGCGTGTAGGCGTGCCGACGGCACGCATGACAAATGCGACATTTTCATAGACGGTCTTATTGTCGATCAGGCGGAAATCCTGAAAGACGACGCCAATGGTGCGGCGCAGATAGGGAATGTCCCTGCGGCGCAGCTCGCTGACGTCAAAGCCATTGACCAGCACCTTGCCCTCGGTGGGCTTGAGCTCGGCCGACAGCAGCTTGATGAGGGTCGACTTGCCCGAGCCCGAAGGACCGACCACAAAGACGAACTCGCCGTCTTCGATCTTGATAGATACGCCGTTGAGCGCCCTTGTCGTGCCGTCGTAGACTTTATAGACTTCTTGTAATTCGATCATGGTTCAGTTAATAATTCTCCCTGGACTTGAGGTACTGCTTGACCATCAGAGCGGTCTTGAGGACGATGGCGTTGTCGAACTCGCGCAGATCAAGGCCTGTCAGCTTCTTGATCTTTTCCAGACGGTAGACAAGCGTATTTCTGTGTACGAACAGCTTTCTCGAGGTCTCGGAAACGTTCAGGTTGTTTTCAAAGAACTTCTGAATGGTAAAGAGGGTCTCTTCATCCAGCGACTCGATAGAGCCCTTTTTGAAAACCTCCGACAGGAACATCTCACAGAGGGGGGTGGGCAGCTGATAGATCAGACGGCCGATGCCCAGATTCTCGAAGCTGATGAGATTCTTGTCGGAATAGAAGACCTGGCCGATATCAACGGCCATCTGCGCTTCCTTGAAGGAACGCGCGATATCCTTCAGCTGGCCTGCAACGGTGCCCATACCGATGATATGCTGGATGCCCAGTTCTTCGCTCAGGCAGGCGTCGACAGCCTTGCCGACCTTGAGGATCTCCTTCTGGTCGCCGGCCTTGAGCTCCTTGACCAGAACGACCTCGTTCTCGTTGATGGTGATGGCGAAATCCTTCTGACGATCGGGGAACAGACGGCCCAGGGCCTCTACAACCTGTGCATCCTGGCGATCGTTCAGGCGGATCAGATAGACAACGCGCTTGGCGTCGTTCTGGAAATGCATCTCGCGGGACTTGATATAAATGTCGCCGGTCAGAATATTGGAGAGAATGATGCGCTTGATAAATGCAGCGCGGTCGTGCTTCTCCTCATAGAGCGACTTGCTGTTGGAAATAGCAATGGCGGCCAGTGCACAGACGGTCTCGGCCAGTTCGCCCTGGCTTGCGCAGAAGGCGGCATACTCGATGCCGTTCTCATAGCCCTTGAGCTGCTGGAACATATAGCCGCCGTGTTCGCCGCAATCCTTGCCTGCGGCAAAGAAGGGCTGAGCGCCTTCGATGGTCTCGCCGATCAGCTTGATCTCGGTGCAGGCGATGATGCTGCCGGTCTGATCTACAACGCCGACGACGAAAGGTACCTTGTCTTTGATTTCAAGCAAAATGCTCTGGAACAGTCTTGCTGCCATATTTGAATCACCCTTTGTAACATTTAGATAAATATTGAGCCTCTAACATATTCATTTTACCGTATGCTTTTGCTTTTTTCAACAATTTTTTTCAGTTTTTTTTGTTTTTTTTGTGCTACTCTTTCAATCCGCAGTTTGCCAGCAGAAAGGTCTTCTCGTTTTCGGTCAGTCGGCGCCATCCGCCGGCGCCCAGTGTATCGTCCAGCGAAACTCCTCCGATTGAAATACGGCGCAGGGCAACAACGGTTTTTCCGCAGGCGCGGAACATACGCTTGACCTGATGGAACTTGCCCTCGCGAATGGTGACGCGGCAGTTGCGGCCATCCTCGGGATCGATCTCCAGACGGCCCGGCATGGCGGTAAAGTCGCCCAGATCCATGCCGTTTTCGAAGTCATCGACATCCCGCCCATCGGCCGGCACATCCAATGTGGCCAGATAAACCTTGTCCATATGATATCGGGGCGAGGTCAGGCGATGGTTGAGCTCGCCGTTGTCGGTAAGCAGCAGAAGGCCGGTGGTATCCTTGTCCAGACGGCCGACAATGCCCAGGCTGCGCTTCTGCAGGGCCTCGGGCAGCAGTTCGGTGACCGAAGGATCGCGGGTATCCTCGGTGGCCGACAGATAGCCTGCCGGCTTGTCCATCATCAGATAGACATATTTTTCATAAGTGACCGGCTGGCCGTCCAGCAGCAGCTCGGCCTGCTCGCCGACCTTCTGATCGGGCACGCGGCAGATGCTGCCATCGACGGTCACTCTTCCCTTTTTAATGGCGGCCACCGCCTGGCTGCGGGTCATATTGGCCGCCTGTGCGGTCAGCTTATCCAGTCTGATCATAGCTATTCTTCTCCGTGAATGGTCAAGATGGTAATTTCGGGGCGCGAGAAAAGACGCACCGGCAGCATGGACATACCGATGCCCCGGTTGACATAGACAATGCCGCCGTCGGCCTTCTCGTAGCGGCCGCGGATATAGTTCTGCGCACCGCCGGGCAGGAATTCCTGCACTAGAAAAGGCAGATAAACCTGTCCGCCATGGGAATGGCCCGACAGCTGCAGTTCGACGCCCGACACAGCATCGGCCAGATCGGGCTCGTGGGCCAGCAGCAGGTCAAAACCCTCGCCGGTCAGCCCCTCCAGATTGGGGGTATGGTAGATATAATCGGCCGCACCGATGATGTGCAGGCCGCAAGGCAGCCGGGCATCGGTATTTTCCAGCAGAGTAAATCCGGCCTGTGCGATCAGCTCGGGATAGACAAACTCAGCGCCGCCGCCCACATCGTGGTTGCCGCGAACGGCATATTTGTATTCAGCCTCGATACCGGCCAAAATGGCCAGATTGGCCTCAACATCGCCGGTATAGGCGGCATAGTTGTCGAACAGATCACCCAGAAAAAAGACGGCGTCGGGCTCGATGGCATTGATACGCCCGACAAGGTCGCCCATTTCTGCCTGGTCCTTCCCCATGCCGATATGGGTATCGCCAAAGGCTACGATCCGGAGGCTGCCCTCGATAGGCGCCGTGACCTCCAGCTCGGTGGTCTGGATCCAGCGCGGCTCGATCTTAAATGCATAGAAAGCCAGCGCACCGCCAAGCAGTGCAAGCGCCAGGATCCCCCGCAGCAGACGAAGCAGCAGGGGCGGCCTCCTTCTTTTTCGTTCTCTTTTGCCCGCCATGGTTATGCTTCAGGGTCGATCTCGGCAGCGACGGCCTTCCACAGCGTATCGATGCGCTCGTTTTCGCCCAGCAGATAGAGATAGCCGAAGAGGCACTCCAGGCCGGTGGCATAGGCATAGGCCTCCAGGCCGGCATGCTTGGGAATGGTCTTGGGCTTGGCATTGCGGCCGCGGCCGAATACCGCCAATTCGTCTTCGGTCAGCTGGGGCAGAATGGCGCGTGCGCCCTGATGCTGCGCCTCGGCGCTGACCAGCGCGACGGTACGGCGATGGGTCTCGTGGGCTTTATATACACCCTTGTGCACAACGCGGCTGCGGGCCAGCAGCTCGTAAACACAGTCGCCCACATGGGCAAGGGTCAGTGTGGGATAGGCCAAGACCTGAGCCCTGGTCATATTTTCTCTGAATAATTCCAAATGGATCACCCGATCTTTCGAATCTGATCTTATATATTTAATATAGAATGTATAAGTCGGCATTCCGCCGTTAAATTTAATTATAACACAGAAGAGGGCAAATAGGCAACTTCCGCCCCCGTATCCCCGGCACTTTCCAAAAACGGAAAACATTTTCAATTTGTACCAAAAAGGTATAGACTTTAAGGGACAACCGTGCTATACTGAAGGTGCAAATAAAACAATTTACCAAACGGAGGTTTATACAATGGCACTGAGAGTTATCGACGCAGCAGCATTTGAAGAGACCATCAACAGCGGCAAGCTGGTCATCGTAGACTTTTTCGCTACATGGTGCGGCCCCTGCAAGATGCTGGCTCCCATTCTGGAAGAGGTTGCCGGTGAGGTCAACCCCAACGAGATCGAGATCGTCAAGCTGGATATCGACCAGAATGTCAAGCTGGCCCGCCAGTACGGCGTTATGAGCGTTCCCACCATGGTCGCCTTCAAGGACGGCAAGGGTGTGCTGAAGGCCGTCGGCGCCCGCCCCAAGGAAGATATCCTTACCCTCATCGAGGAATCCAAGAAGCGCATTGCCGAAGCACAGGCATAAGGCATTTATCAACAAACTGTGTATAACGCAAAAAAGCCGGCCGGGCGAACCCGGTCGGCTTTATTTCGTGTGATCTCTATACAGAACTTACTGAGCGGAGTTGAGCTTACCAGCTACCTGGCTCTTCTTGCGAGCAGCTGCATTCTTGTGCAGAATACCCTGAGCAACAGCCTTGTCAATAGCCTTGTTTGTAGCGTTGAAAGCTTCCTTAGCGGCTTCACCGCCGACTTCCAGAGCAGCATCGAACTTCTTCAGCTGAGTCTTCAGTGCAGACTTAGCAGCACGGTTCTTCTCGTTCTGCAGCTTGCTAACGAGAACGCGCTTCTTAGCAGACTTGATGTTAGGCAAAATCACAACCTCCTTCAGACAAATTTACAACACATACATATTAGCACTCCGCGGCACAAAATGCAAGGATTTTTTTTGGATATTTTAAAAAATATCGTCAAGACTTAAAAGGACTCATATTTTGCCCTCTGGAGGTCTGCCTATGTACACCGTCCGCACCGACCTTGCCCTCGAGCGTCATGCCCGTCTGGGGCAGGTTCCCCCTTCCCTGCCCGGTCTTGCCATCGAGCATACCTGCATTGAAAACATCGAAGTCACCGACATCACCCTTTCCTCTCCCGAAGCCGCCGCGGCGCTGAACAAACCCGAGGGGCGGTATATCACCCTCGATCTGCCGCCGGACTGGCAGACGGATGAAGACCGCATCCCCGAAGCCGCCGCCCTGCTGGCCGATTACCTGCGCAGGCTGCTCCCTGCCGATGGCAGCATTCTGGTCATCGGGCTGGGAAACCGTATGGTAACCGCCGATGCCCTTGGCCCTTATGCCGCCGACAAGCTGATCGTCACCCGTCATCTGCAGCACAGCTGCCCCGGACTTTTTGATGAACTGCGCACGGTCACCGCACTGGCGCCGGGCGTTATGGGCCGCACCGGCATGGAGCCCATCGAGCTGATCGCCGGCGTCGTCGAGCGGATCAAGCCGGCTGCCGTCGTTGCCATCGACGCTCTGGCTGCCGCCTCCCTCGATCGTCTTTGCCGCAGCTTTCAGCTGTCGACCGGCGGCATCATCCCCGGCGAAGGGGCCCGCAGCAAGCGCCATGCCCTCAATTATGATACCCTCGGCGTGCCCGTCATCGCCGTTGGTGTGCCCACCGTCACCGATGCATCTACGCTGGCCTGTGATTTGCTTGATCTCGAAACGCCGCCCCACGATCTTCCCCAAGGCTTCCTCGTCACCCCCGGCGAGATCGACCTGCTGGTGCAGAAGGCGGCCAAGGTGGTGGGTTATGGCATCGACATGGCGCTGCACGGCGATCTGCCCATCAGCGAGATCGAGGCGCTGCTGGCATAACCGGATCTTCTGCCGCATAGGATAGGATATCCCACTGCAAAGGAGCCTCCGCCATGCCTGCCAGATACCGCCGAAGAAGTCCCCGAAACCCCAGCCGCGCCATTCCCGGACAGGCACTGGTACTCTTTCTTTTCGCTGTCCTGCTGCTCAGAACCGGCTGGGCCGCCCGCATCGAGACTTCGGTTCGCGAGAGCGGCCGACGCTTTGAAGCAGCGGTCACCAAACTGGCCGCTGCTTCTGAACCCCTCCCCTGTCTGATCGACCCGGATGCCGAACCTTCCCAATCGGTCTTTGAAAGCATCCTGCCGGCGCCGCCCGAATCTTCATCGGTATCTCTGCCCCCATCGGAAACCCGTGCGGTTACCATCGACGGCACTTCGGGCGATTATGACGGCAGCGGCGCCGTCTATATCAAAAACCAGACCGACTATACGGTCGATGTTTCGGCGCTGCTCAAAGCCAAGGATCCTGTGCGTCTGTCGGGTGATCAGGTGCAGGTGCTGGTCATGCACACCCATGGCACCGAAAGCTATACGCCGACCGCCCGGTATAACTACACCCCTTCTGATACCGACCGAACCACCGACTGTGACTATAACGTTGTGCGGGTTGGCCGGGAGATCACCCGTATACTGAACGAAAAAGGCATTAAAACCATCCATTCCGAAACCCTCAACGACAGCCCGGCCTATTCCGGCTCCTATAACCGCGCGCTGGAAGATATCTCGGCCCACATCAAGGAAAATCCTTCGATCAAGCTGGTCATCGACGTCCACCGGGACGCCATGGTGACCCAGAGCGGCGTCAAATACAAAACGGTGGCCGATGTGGGCGGCCGCGAGACCGCTCAGCTGATGCTGGTCTGCGGCACCGACGGCGGAGGATTGGTGCACGACGGCTGGCAGGACAATCTCTCCTTTCAGCTCAAGCTGCAGCAGGCGCTCAACACCGCCCATCCCGGCCTGATGCGTCCCCTCAACCTGCGCGCCGCCCGTTTCAACCAGCACGTCACGCCGGGCAGCATGCTGGTCGAGGTCGGCACCACGGGCAATACCCTTGAAGAGGCCCTTTCCTCCGCCCGCCTTTTTGCCGAAGGTCTGGCCGATCTGCTGCTGGAACGGACATAACGAAAGCTCCGCCTACACGCGGAGCTTTTCTCATTCGGTTTGGATTCCCCTTCCGCCCAAATCCGGCCTTGACAAACCAAGTTGAAAAAAGTACACTATAAAGTGGCCTATAAGGCAAATATTTTCTTTATATATAATGTGAGGTGAACAACATGGATGCCGGAAGTAGCAGAGGTGCGGGTCCCGGACGAAGTCGAAAACTGAATCAGACCCCTGCCGGATGCAATGCATGCCGGCGCCGCCTGTTCGCTCTGTAACATACCGTCCCCGACGTTCCGCATCTTACTTCCAACCCCTGATTAAACTTCAGTCCGGAGGAATTAAGACTTGGAAATCAATATGACAGAAAAAGCCCTTGAGCTGCTCAAGGCCAAGAGATTCGTCGACCTGAAGAATCTCTTTGTTGTACTCAACGGCCCCGACGTCGCGCTGATCCTTGAGGAGATGCCCGAAGAGAGCCTGCCCGTTCTCTTCCGTATTCTGCCCAAGGAACTGGCCTCGGAGGCCTTTGTCGAAATGGATTTCGACAGCCAGGAAGTTCTGATCCGTGCCTTTACCGATAAAGAGCTGAAAGAAGTGCTGGACGAGCTCTTCGTCGACGATGCCGTCGACCTGATCGAAGAGATGCCGGCCGGCGTGGTCAAACGAATCCTGCGCAATACCGACCCCGAAACCCGAAGGGTCATCAATCAGATTTTAAACTATCCCGAAGACTCGGCCGGTTCCATCATGACCACCGAGTATGTCCGTCTGCAGAAGGAAATGACGGTCGATCAGGCCTTCAACCGCATCCGTCAGACGGGCGCCGATAAAGAAACCATCTACACCTGCTATGTCACCGACGAGCGCCGCGTACTGCGTGGTCTGGTCACCGTCCGTCAGCTGCTGCTGGCCGACCGCGAGCAGATCATCGGCGATATCATGGAGACCAACCTGATCTCGGTCGACACCATGATGGACAAGGAAGAGGCCGTTCAGACCCTGAGTAAATACGGCTTCTCGGTCATGCCGGTCGTCGACAAGGAACAACGTCTGGTCGGTATCATCACCTTCGACGACGCGCTGGATGTTATCGAAGAAGAGGCCACCGAAGATATCGCCATGATGTCGGCCGTTACCCCCACTGACAAGCCCTATCTCAAGACCGGCGTTATCGAACTTTTCCGTTCGCGTATCGTCTGGCTGCTGGTCCTGATGCTGTCGGCCACCTTCACCAGCATTATCCTGACCTCCTTTGAGGAATCGCTGGCCGCCTGCGTTGTACTGACCGCCTATATCCCCATGCTGACCTCGACGGGCGGTAACTCGGGCAGCCAGGCTTCGGCCACCATCATCCGTGCCATCTCGCTGGGTGACGTCGATCTCTCCGACCTGCCGGCCATCCTGTGGAAGGAAGCCCGCGTTGCCGTCATCGCCGGTGCTGTACTGGCTGTGGCCAACTTCGTCAAACTGCTGATCTTCGACAAGCTGACCATTCCCATCGCGCTGGTCATTTGCCTGACCCTCTATGCCACCGTTATCGTGGCCAAGCTGGTCGGCTGTACGCTGCCTCTGCTGGCCAAGCGTCTCAAGCTCGACCCTGCCGTTATGGCCAACCCCTTTATTTCGACCATCGTCGATGCCCTGTCGCTGGTCATCTACCTGACCATCGCCACCGCCGTACTGGGGCTGTAAGAAAAACATAAGCCGCATCTGAAACGAATCGGATGCGGCTTTTTTGTGCTCTGCCCTATAAGAAAAAGCTGCCTTTGCAGACATCCGCCCTATCAAAAAATCTGCGGATTTTTTGACATTTAGAGATTTTTCCGCGCTGCTGCGCGGTTTCACCGATTTTCTGCGGAAAATCGCCGGAATAGGGAGTTTTTCCCCGGCACATGTCCGTGAAAAAACAAATTGCAAAAGAAAAAGCTGCCTTTCCAGGCAGCTTTTTTCTATAAAGTCATGCTTACTTGTTGTTCTTCAGCCATTCCATGGCGACGTGTGCATAGGTTGCTGCACCGACGGGCAGAGCCATTCCCCACGAAATGTACCATTTCGCAGGGACCCCTTTTCATTTTATAGATTTCGCGCGGCTAAGCCTTCCGAAATCGGCGGCCGAACAATCGGCCGGGCGCGCACTTGCGCGCCTGAAGATACCCTGCCCCATAAGAAAAAGCTGCCTTTCCAGGCAGCTTTTTCAGCAAAAATCAACTTACTTGTTGTTCTTCAGCCATTCCATAGCAACATGTGCATATACAGCTGCACCGACGGGCAGGGTATCTTCGTGGAAGATGGCCTTGGGATGGTGCTGGGGATAGCAGTAGCCATCCTCGGGCTTGCCTGCTGCAACAGCCAGGAAGGTGCTGGGGATCTCATTGGCAACGTAGGCAAAGTCCTCC
>JAFQKM010000024.1 GCA_017396925.1 Clostridia bacterium | reverse complement strand
GTGGTCTTTGTGGAGCTTTACAGATATGTCATCTCGGACGACGAGGATGACGACAACGAAGCCGCAGCCATCCTGATCGAGGATCTGCGCGACGAAGGAGTATAACATGGCAGAAATCTCTGTTACACAATTAAATAAATATTTCGGCGAGCACCATGTCCTGCAGGACATCAGCTTCGAGCTCTTCAAGGGCGAGCGCGTCAGCCTGATCGGCCAGAACGGCAGCGGCAAGACCACCCTCTTCAAGATCCTCACCGGCAGGATGGACTACGACTCGGGCAGCCTCTATATCAACAAAAACGGCCGTGTGGGCCTGCTCGAGCAGCTGCCCGAATACCCCGAGGAGGTCACCGTCCGCGAGGTGCTGCTGTCGGCCTTCGAGCACATTTTCGACGCCGAGCGCCGTATGCGCGAGCTGGAAGAGAAGATGGACAGCGACCCCACCGCCATGGACGCCTATGCCAAGCTGACCGTCGCCTACGAGACCATGGGCGGCTATGAATACATGACCCAGTATAATATCATGACCAACGGCCTCGACATTCCGCCCGAAATGCAGGAGCGCCCCTTCATGAGCCTGTCGGGCGGCGAGAAGACCCGCGTCAATCTGGCCCGCATCATGCTGTCGGGCACCGATATCCTGCTGCTCGACGAGCCGACCAACCATCTCGACCTCGACACCATCCGCTGGCTGGAAAACTACCTCAAGACCTACAAGGGCACCGCCCTGATCATTTCCCACGACCGCTACTTCCTCGACGAGGCCACCAACCGCACCCTCGAGCTGGAAGACGGCAAGATCACCTCGTGGCCGGGCAACTACAGCTATTATGTCGACCGCAAGGCCGAGCTGCGCGAGCAGCTGGAGGCCGCCAAGAAGCGCCAAGACAAGGAGATCGCCCAGCTGGCCTTCACCGTCGAACGCATGAAGGGCTGGGGCCTTGGCAACAAGAAGGTCATGAAGCGTGCCTTCGCCATGGAAAAGCGCCTCGACCGCATTGAGCGCATCGAGACCATGCGCAAGACCCGCAAAATGACCAATCGTTTTTCGATGGCCGACGCCTCGGGCGACGAGGTCTACAACATCGTCGATCTGGCCTGCGGCTATGATAAGAAGCTGGTGGAAGACATCAATGCCCTCGTCCTGCGCGGCGAGCGCATCGCCCTGCTGGGCCCCAACGGCTGCGGCAAGACCACCATGCTGCGCACCATCCTCGGCCAGCTGGCCCCCATGGGCGGCGTGGTCATGGAGGGCGTCGGCGTCAAGACCGGCTATCTGCCCCAGGTGGTCTCCTTCGACCATCCCGAGCGCAATCTGGTCGATACCCTGCTCTACGAGACCAACTGCTCGACCCAGGCCGCCCGCGACCGTCTGGCCGCCTTCGGTTTCCGCGGCGAAGAGGTTTTCAAGACGGTCAATGTTCTGTCGGGCGGCGAAAAGACCCGCCTCAAGCTGTGCCTCTTCATGAGCGACAGCGTCAATACCCTCTTCCTCGACGAGCCAACCAACCACCTGGATCTGGCTTCCCGCGAATGGCTGGAAGAATCGATCGACGATTTTTCCGAAACCATGATCTTTGTTTCCCACGACCGCTACTTCATCAACCGCTTCGCCACCCGCATCTGGCAGGTGGAAGACGGCAAGATCCTCGACTATACCGGCAACTACGACGAGTTCCTCAAAAAGCGTGAGGTCGAGCGTCTGCGCGAGCTGGCTCAGCAGAACAATGCACCCAAAAAGGAAGCCGAACCCAAAAAGGAAAAAGAAAAGCCCCAGCAGAAGGGCGGCAACCTCAAGCAGCTGGAAAAGCAGCGCAAGGAGCGCCAGAAGGAGATCAGCCGTATCGAAAAGCGCATCGAGGAGATCGACCGCGAGACCGAAGAAAAGCAGGAAGACTATATGCTGCTTGCACAGCTTGTGGAAGAAAAAGAGCAGCTGGAAGAACGCCTGCTGGAACTGTATGAAGCCGAAGAGGAGGCAAATATATGAACATTCAGATCTTTGGCAAGAGCAAATGCTTCGACACCAAAAAGGCCCAGCGCTATTTCAAAGAGCGCCGCATCAAATATCAGGAGATCGATCTTGTAAAATACGGCATGTCCAACGGCGAATACAAGAGCGTCAAGCAGGCCGTCGGCGGCATGGATAAGCTGATCGACAAGGACTGTGCCCTCTATCAGGATCTGTACATCGAATACCTGAACGACGATCTGGCAAAGGAAGAGAAGCTGCTGGATAACCCCGGCCTCTTCAAGACCCCTATCGTCCGCAACGGAAAGAAAGCCACCGTCGGCTATTGCCCCGAGGTCTGGAAGGCCTGGGAAGAGGCCGAGAAGTAGCATCCCGACTCCGGCGTGGATCAAACCGCTCCGGAAAGCAAACATAACGCAAACATCCATCCCCGGCCAAGGAGGCCAAACAAAATGAACACCGTATTTACACAGGCAAAACGTATCGTCATTAAGGTCGGCTCCAGTTCGCTGACCTACGAAAGCGGCAATATCAACATCCGTCAGATCGAAAAGCTCTGCAAGATTCTTGCCGATATCAAAAACTCCGGCCGCGAGGTCGTACTGGTCTCGTCGGGCGCCGTAGCCGTCGGCGCATCCAAGATGGGCCTGCACCACAAACCGGCCACCATCCCCGAAAAGCAGGCGGCCGCCGCTGTCGGCCAGTGTGAGCTGATGTATATCTACGACAAGCAGTTCCTCGAATACCACCATAAGGTGGCCCAGGTGCTGCTGACCCGCGACAACATCGACCATCCCGAGCGCCGCCGGAACGCCGTCAACACCTTTGAAACCCTGCTGCAGATCGGCTGCATCCCCATCGTCAACGAAAACGATACCGTCGCCGTCGATGAAATCAAGATCGGCGACAACGATACCCTCAGCGCCCATGTGGCGTCGCTGATCCATGCCGACGGCCTCATCCTGTTAAGCGACATCGACGGCCTCTTCGAGCGCAATCCCCACGAGGATCCCAAGGCCCCCATCATCCGTCATGTCGGCGTCATCGACGAGCATATCCATCAGATCGCCGGCGGCGCCGGTTCCAACCGCGGCACAGGCGGCATGGCCACCAAGATCGCCGCAGCCGAGATCTGCTTTGAAGCCGGTTGTGCCATGGCCATTATCAACAGCAACCGCCTCGAGGGTCTTTATGATCTGCTGGAAGGCCGCGAGATCGGAACCATTTTTGAAAAGAAGGCAATTACCCTATGAGCAACCTCACCCTTTTGGGCAGTGCCGCCAAGGAAGCTGCCGCTTTCCTTGCCACTGCCGATACAGAAAGCAAAAATCATGCGCTGGAAGCCATCCATGCAGCGCTGCTGACCCACAAGTCCGAAATCCTCGCCGCCAATGCACAGGATGTGGAAAACGCCTGCGCCAAAGGCATGGCCCCTTCGATGATCGACCGTCTGGCGCTGACCGACGCCCGCATCGAAGCCATCGCCGCGGCTGTATTAAAAGTCGCCGCCCTGCCCGATCCCATTGGCGAAGAGCTTTCCCGCTCGACCATGTATAACGGCATCGAGATCCGCAAGGTTCGCGTACCGCTGGGCGTCATCGGCATCATCTACGAGGCGCGCCCCAATGTCACGGTCGATGCCGCCGTCCTCTGCCTCAAGTCGGGCAATGCCGCCTTTCTGCGCGGCGGCAGCGAGACCATCCATTCCAACATCGCCCTTGAGGGCATCATGCGCGAGGCCCTTGCCTCGGTCGGATTCCCCAAGGCCTGCATCACCCTGCTCCACGATACCGACCGTGCCGTCGCCCGTGAAATGATGTGCCTGCGCGACTATATCGATGTTCTCATCCCCCGCGGCGGCGCCGGCCTGATCCGTTCGGTGGTCGAAAATGCATCGGTCCCTGTGATCGAGACCGGCGTCGGCAACTGCCACGTCTATGTCGATGCTTCTGCCGATCTTGAGATGGCCGCCAATATCATTCTGAATGCCAAGGCCCAGCGTGTATCGGTCTGCAATGCCGCCGAGACCCTGCTGGTGCACAGAGATGTGGCCGAAGCCTTCCTGCCCATGGCCAAAGCCGCCCTGGATACAAAGCATGTCGAGCTGCGCTGCTGCCCTGCCGCAAAGGCCATTCTGGGCGAAGCCGTTAAGGCCGCCACCGAAGAAGACTACGCCACCGAGTTCCTCGATTATATTCTGGCCGTCCGCGTGGTCGACGATCTGGATGCCGCCATCGCACACATCCGCAGATACTCCACCCATCACAGCGAAGCCATCATCACCCGCGACATGGCTGCTGCCGAGCGTTTCTGCAATGCCATCGATGCGGCCGCCCTATATATCAATGCTTCCACCCGCTTCACCGACGGCGAGGAATTTGGCTTCGGTGCCGAGATCGGCATTTCCACCCAGAAGACCCATGCCCGCGGCCCCATGGGCCTGCGCGAGCTGTGTTCTTACAAGTATATTCTCCGCGGCGACGGTCAGGTCCGCGGCTAAACCGTATATAACCTGTCGGCCTTTATTTGAACAGGAGGTAAGTTTATGAAAAAACGCGTTCTTTCTCTGCTGATGGCCGTGCTGATGTTCTGTTCGGTGCTGCCCACCGCCAAGGCCGCCACCTCGGGTGTGCCCATCTATCTGGGCTACTGGGATGCCGATGCCATGGCCGAGATCATTCTTGACGAGATCGGCGCCCGCGAGATTTCGGGCGACTACGAGCGCATTCAGGCCGTCTACGACTGGATCATCAAAAACTGCGACCGCACCGGCACATGGGACACCGAGTATATCCATTACGATGCGCTGGTGGCCGACCAGCAGATGTGGAGCGACAAGTTCATCACCGAACTGGAGCATGGCGACGCCGCCCTGCACACCTATTTTGAATCGCTGGACAGCTGGTGGGACAACGGCTACAATACCCCCTTCAATATGGGCTATTATGCCGCACAGATGGCCGTCTATCGCGTGGGCGACTGCCTCTATTACGCCTCCCTGCTGGCCGTTCTGCTGATGCATCTGGGCTATGAATGCTATGTCGTTCCCGGCGACTTCATCAACAGCAGCGGCTCGACCGTCATGCACAAGTGGAATATGGTCTATGTCAATGGCACCCCCTACTGGCTGGACGTCCGTATGGACCATGCCGGCTATTCGGGCGGCAAGGTGCCCCATACCTACTTTATGAAAACCAGCGACAGCGAATGGGCCAAGCGCCATGTCTGGGACAAGACCTATACCGACGCCATCCGTGCCGAACACCAGAAGGGCCGCCATCCCTATGTTTATATGGGCATCGACAACACCACCCTTCCCGAACCCCAGTGGAGCAAATGCTCGGCCTGGGCCAGAGATTACCTGTCCACCGCCCAGCAGATCCAGCTGATCCCGCCCATCCTCAAGGGGGCCGACATGACCCAGGCCATCACCCGCGAGGAGTTTGCCGCCCTGGCCGTCACCGTCTATGAAGGGGTCACCACGACCACCGCCAAGCAGGCCTCGGGCGATCCCTTCATAGACTGCACAAGTGCCGACGTCCTCAAGGCCTATAAGCTGGGCATCGTCAACGGCACCAGCGAGACCACCTTCGAGCCTTCGGGCTTCCTGACCCGTCAGCAGGGCGCCGCCATGCTGGGCCGCACCTACGAGGCCATTCTTGACGGCAGGGCAGGGGATGGCTCCGGCCTCGACACCGCCGGCTCGACCGCCTTTGCCGACGACGGCAACATCAGCGATTATGCCCGAAGCTACGTCTATTTCATGAATGCCAACGGCATCATCGACGGCGTGGGTCAGGGTCGCTTTGATCCCTGGGGCAAGATGAGCCGCGAAGCCGCCATCAAGATCGCCCTCATGATGCTGACCAATCTGCAATTCTAAATCTTGCATAACCTGAAAAAAGCCGCCCGATGGGCGGCTTTTTTACGCTTAAAACAGAGCCGGAAGTGCGGCAGCCAAGGCATAGCCGACACCGTAGGAACACAGATTGGCCCAAAAGGCATAGCTTACAGGCCGAACCTCTTTTTTATCCGATACCGACGGGAATCTGAATACATAAATACCAGCTTCGATGAGAAAGACTACGCCTTCCAGCATAAAGAAAAGCAGACCTTGATTGGGTGTCGATACCCATCGATGCAGGATCAGTGCCCGATAGGTATTGTAATTCAGCATGATATTCAAAAACAGCTGCGTAGTGATATTGGTAGGGACAATGACCTTGCGAAAAGCCTTGCTGTCACATCCGAAAAGCACCGCCACACCCAGCTCGACCAGAATCGTCAGCACAACGCGGACAACAAGAAAAGCGCTCTCTTTTGCAAAGGCATATTCCCGATCGGTGGGCAGGATCTCCCCACTCTGCCATCCGGAAAGCTCCACGTCATAATAGGTATCAAACGCATAGCGCACATGTGTATCGCTGATGGCAAAAGTATCGGTATCGGGAAAATAACAGAGGATTTTGAAGGTATTGGGTGCCCTATAGGTCCAGGAGAAGGCATCCTCGCTTCCGCTGCCACATTTCCAGAAATTCTGCAAAAAATAAAAGCCGTCTGCTGTATCCTCATAATCCACAAAGGCACGCCAGATTTGGGGATATTCTTCATGGTTCCACGGATTGCTGCCGTCATAAACCGTATCAGGACCATTGGTAGGTTCGGAAGACAGCAACGTGGCAAAATACACGGTATCCGGCGCGTGCCTGAAGGTGATATGCACCGCCGGTTTAGGCCCGATATCGGCCTGCGCCGTCACCGGAAGAAAAAGAGCCAGCATCTGTAAACAAAGCAGCATCCGCAAAACTGCCTTTTTCATCAAGCAGACCTCCTTACTTATTCTATCGTATCAAGCCAAGAAAAAGCGCCGGGGACAACTGCCCCCGACGCTTTTATTTTTCTATTCTTACTCGCAGAAATGGATCTTTGCGATCTTTGCCCTACAAAATCGGGATTTTGCAGGGTACCCACAATTCTATAGATTTCGGGCGAATCAATCGCCTCGAAATCATCGCCGGACTGCCGGCGCGGCGCAAAAGCGCCGTTGGTCGTGGATTTTTTCTGCTTCTTACTCGCAGAAATGGATCTTAGCAACCTTTTCTTTGTCGGTGATCTTCTCGACGGGATAGCCAAGGGCACAGATGACCCATACGCGGTGATCGGCAGGAACGCCGGCTTCGGTCAGAGCAGCACGGACCTCTTCGCCGTCGGAGGTGTTGCGCAGCTGGTTGACCCATACCGAACCGATGCCCAGCGAGTTGGCAGCCAGGAAGATATTTTCGGCAACGCAGGCGCAGTCCATCTGGCCGATCTCGCTGGAGGCCAGATCGGAGACCAGCATCAGATGCTTGCTGCCGTAGAAGTTATACTTGGAAGCGTCGATGCCTTCCATATACTTGGGGATGGCGGTATAGAGCTTCTTGATGATCTCTTCATTGGTAAT
>JAFQKM010000217.1 GCA_017396925.1 Clostridia bacterium | reverse complement strand
TGTGCTGCGCACATTCCTGCGCGGAACAAGCTATGCTTGCTCCGCAACGATGACAAAGAGCTTGCCTGCGATTTCGGGCATGAGCTTCACCTTGACTTCGAAGGTGCCGAAGGTCTTGATGGGCTCGTCGAGGGTCAGCTTGGCCTTGGGGATGTCGATCTTATACTGGGCCTTGAGGGCTTCGGAGATCTCCTTGGTGGTGACGCTGCCGAACAGCTTGCCGCCGTTGCCGGCCTTGGCCTGGATCCTGACGGGCATCTCGCCCAGCTTCTTGCTCAGGTCGAGGGCGGCCTGCTTTTCCAGGTCGTGGCGGCGCTTGGCGGCGTCGTCGGCGATCTTCTTGGCGTTGATGGCGTCGGTTGTGGCCTCCATGGCCAACTTCTTGGGCAGCAGGAAGTTGCGGGCATAGCCGTCGGATACGTTGACCATTTCGCCCTTCTTGCCCTGGCCCTTTACATTTTCAAGCAGAATAACTTTCATGATATTTACTCCTCTTTCTTCTTGGTTTCGCTTAAGTATTCCTCGACGGCCTTCTGCAGCATGGGCACGACCTCGTCGGGGGATTTATCGGAGAACTGCGCGCCGGCCATATTCATGCTGCCGCCGCCGCCGATCTTTTCAAGTACGAACTGCACATTGACCTTGCCGTAGCTTCGGCCCGAAATGCAGGTTGCGCCGCCCGGTTCGGGGAAGACGACAAAGGCTGCGGCAACGTCGCTGATGTTGATCAGCTCGTCGGCTGCCTGGGCCGCAACGGCGCGGGGGGTGGTGCTGCGCGCAACGACCAGCGAGATGCCGGGGCACATATGCCGTGCGTCGGAGATCAGCTGATAGCGCTTGATATAGCCATCCAGATTGCCCGAGAACATCTTGCGGACGTCCACCGTGTCGGCGCCGATCTGCTTGAGATAAGCCGCCGCCTCGAAGGTACGCACGCCGGTCTTGACCGTGAAGCTCTTGGTATCGAGGACGATGCCGGCCAGCAGCGCCTCGGCCTCACCCTTCAGCAGCTCCTGGGGGCTGAGGACATACTGGATCAGCTCGGTGACCAGTTCGCTGGCCGAGCTGGCGTAGGGCTCGTTCATATTGATGGCCGCCGTTTCGATATAGCTTGCCGCACGGCGGTGATGGTCGATGACCGTGATCTTGGGAATGGTCTCCAGCAGCTCGGGGGCCTCGACGATGTCGGGGCGGGAGGTGTCGACCACGACCAGCAGGGTCTGTGCATCGGCCAGCATGATGGCCTCCTGTTCGGTAATAAAGATTCCATCGTATTCGGGCAGGGCCGCCAGACGGTCGATCAGCTCGCCGGCCGCGGTGGCGGTACGGTCGCAGATGATATAGGGGCGGCGGCCGCACTTGCGGGCCAGCGCGACCACACCGGCTGCCGAACCGATCGAGTCGAGGTCGGATACGCGGTGACCCATAACGAAGACCTGGCTGGAATCGCGGATCAGCTGGGCCAGGGCGTTGGCGACCACGCGCGACTTGACCTTCGAGCGCTTTTCGATCTCCTTGCTCTGACCGCCGTAGAACTCAAAGGCGGTGGGCGACTTGATGACCACCTGGTCGCCGCCGCGCGACAGCGCCATGTCGATCGACAGGCCGGCATAGCGGTAGAGCTCGCCCAGATCGGTCTCTTCGCCCTTGCCGATACCGATCGACAGGGTGGCACTCAGGCCCTCCGAGTTTTTGATCTCGTGCATCTGCTCGATGATGGGGAACTTGGCCGCCGTCATGCGCAGCAGGGCTTCGGTCTCGAAGACGGCCAGATACTTGGCACGCTCCAGCTTGCGCAGCAGGCCGCCCGATTTCTGCAGCCAGTCGGCCAGCATACGGTCGATCTCGGCGTTGATGGTCGATTTCTCGGCCTCGCTGAGGCCCTTGAAGAGCTCTTCGTGGTTGTCGATGTGGATAGAGGCCACCACAGGACGGCTGCGGCGGTATTTCTCGCGCAGGGCCGAAAACTCGGTGACGTCGACCCAGAAGAGGGTCGACAGCAGGCCGCTCTTTTCCACATTGGGGCCCTTGACGATGTTGCCGTAGACGTTATACTTGCGCTCGCCCACCTGGATATCGAAGGGGCAGCAGTTCTTGCCCTCGAGGATCCACTTGGTGTCGAAGCCGGGAACGACCTCGGTGATGTGGGTGTCGAATACCCGCTTATAGCCGCCGGTCATCTGCTCGAAGCCGTCGTTTTCCCAGACGATCTCGCCGGTGTCGAGGCGCAGGATGACCATGGGCAGGGGGAAATGAATGATGGTATTCTTGGAGGCATTGTCGATCTGGAAGGCCAGCGTATCGACATACTTGCGGATGCGGTCGCTGCGGCGGCGGGACTTGTTCTTATAGAAAACAAAGACCAATATGACCAGCACGCCCTCGACGATGGCCACCGGCACCGAAAAATAGGCCGTGACCAGGGCAAAAACGATCAGCATCGCAAAGATGGTTTTGAATCCGGGTTCCAAGAGTTTTGTCAGCTTTTTATCCATAAGCTTTTGCTCCTAACCTGTTTCCGGGCATCGATCGGGGCTCCCTTTTCCCCAATGGACGATACTCGGGCAATATTATATTACAGTATAGCAAATCCACGCCCAAAAGGCAAGATGCATGGCAGGATCGGAGAGGCACTGTAGGGACGGCCATTGGCCGTCCGCGGGCCGATGTGGTCATCGGCCCCTACGATGTCTGACGGAGGCCTTATTTAGCCGTCCCTTTGCGCTGAAAGCGCGAGGGAAGGGGGACCGCTTTAGCGGTGGAAGGGTCATTTGACAAGCCCGGTAAAGGATAAGGAAAGAAAAAACAGCCACACTCTCCCGGCATTGGCTTCGCCAACGCCACCCTCCCTCTCGCCGCGGGAGGGCTCCGGGCGTCGGAAGCCCCATCATTGCGGACCGTCGGGGACGCCGGTCCCTACGGTGTGTTTTGCGGAAGAAGGGTGCTATTGAAGTCCCCCGGGGGCAACAGGGCCATCTCTTCCTGCCGGGCGATCCGGGCACGCAGGCTGCGGCGGATATGGGAGGCCACCACGGTATCAAAGGCCTCGCGCTCCATCTGGCTCCAGGCATGGAGCTGGGCGGGGCTGCCGACGATCTGCTGCAGCTCCTCGGGCAGGCGGTAAAACTCCTTTTCGGCTTCATAGGCGCTGTTGGCCACGGCGCGCTCGATGCGGCTCCAGCTCTGATCCTCATCGGGGCCGGACGGCGCGGTCAGCCTGCGCACATGATCCATGACCGCCCCGATATGGGGCGGATAGCCCTTTCTGTCGCCGGCGATCAGGGCGCGGATGGCGGCATTGACCACCCCGTAGGGCATATCGGCCAGCATACTCTGCCAGAGGGCCACGATGCCGTCGAGGGTCTCGCGGCCCATGTCTTTATAAAAGGCCGGATAGGCGGCACGCAGCACGCTGAGGATGCGCAGGGTCTCAGAATGGTTCATGGTCGCCCTCCGCCTCCCGGAGCATCTCGAGGAAGGGATTGTCGGCCTGCTGTCCGCCCGACTGCGCCCGGTATCCCGGCTTTATGGCATTGTCCTGCGCCCGGGCCAGCCAGCCATGAACAAACCGCAGGATGCCCTTTCGGGTCTTGCGGCGGTTACGGTTGCCCTCCAGCCAGCCGCGCATATGCCGCAGGGTCTGCAGCACATCGACCCCCGGATACAGGCTTTCCCAATCACAAAGCATATCCGATGTAATCGGGAAATCCTCGCCGGTGTTGAGTGGAAGGGTGAACACCTGCTGCGCAGAGGCATCGGCCGATGGCTCTGGGCTGAAATAAAAGTGTTCGTCTTTGTCCTCGTTTTCGTCTTTGTCTTCGTTTTTGTTTTTGTCTTCTTCTTTGTCTTCTTCTTGGCCGATATTGGCCGCCATTCGCCGGCTGTTGGTGACCATGGCACCTTTTCGGCCATTCTCCCTGTTTCGCAAGCAGCGTTCTTCATACTTTTCCTGATCGCGGCCGATCTGCAGGCTCATCAGGTCGAAGATGCCCTGTTCCCTCGCCCCCAGCGGGCCTTCCTCCCGGCGGCTGGCATAATCCAGCAGGGCCTTGAAGAGGCGTCCGGCCTGGGCGTCGGTCAGACGGTCGACGGCCACCTCGTTGTCGTAATAGCAATGGAAATATTTCATGGCCATACTTCTGTTCTCCTTTCAAAAATAATATTGTTTTCTTTAGTATAAGGATACCACAGAACGGTCATGATGTCAATAGCATTTATACGGATTTGTTAAGTATCGGGTATGGGCTGGCCGTCCGCCTGACGGGAGAATAGGCCCCCTTGTGCAAAGGGGGCTCTGCCCGAAGGGCGGTGGGGGATTGTATAAGGCAGGCTGGGGGATACAATCCCTCCGTCACCTGCGGTGCCACCTCCCTTAAGTGCCCTGTGGGTATGCACAAGGGAGGCTTATTGCGGACGCGCAGTGCGCGTCCCTACACGGTGTCAGACCATATCCGCTGCCCTTCCGTCAAACGGGTGTAGGGACGGCCATTGGCCGTCCGCGGGCCGATGTGGTCATCGGCCCCTACGGTGTTTGACGGAGGCCTTATCATTGCGGACCGTCGGGGACGCCGGTCCCTACGGTGTTTGACGGAGGGCTCCGTCACATCGTCAAAACACACAAAAACCTTCGTTGATTCCTACGAAAAAATGGGGAATATATAAAAATTGCTTTCGTTAAACGATTTAATATGGTAGAATATTCTCGTATGGAACCCAAAAATATATTGGAGGCAATTTTACCATGACAAACAGACAGGAACTGATCGTTAAAAACGTTGATAACAATAAGCAGATGATCCTCGACGCCGAGCGCTGGCTGTGGGCTCATCCCCAGACCGGTTACACCGAATGGGAAGCCAACGGCTATCTGACCGAGAAGTTTGAAGCTCTGGGCTATACCCTGGTTCAGGCCGGCAACATCCCCGGCTTCTACACCGATATCGATACCGGCAAGCCCGGCCCCAAGCTCTGCATCATGGGCGAGCTCGACGCGCTGGATATCGCCAACCATCCCGAATCGGTCAACGGCATGACCCATTGCTGCGGCCACCACGGCCAGGTTGCTGCCCTGCTGGGCATCGCAGCTGCCCTGAAGGAGCCCGGCGCGCTGGACGGCCTGTGCGGCTCGATCCGTCTGATGGCTGTTCCCGCCGAGGAAATGATCCAGCTGGCCTTCCGTGAAGATCTGCGCAAGCAGGGCGTCATCGGCTACATGGGCGGCAAGGTCGAGTTTATGTCCCGCGGCTACTTCGACGATGTCGATATCGCCATGATGGTCCACGGCGGCGCTGCCGGCCCCGACGAAGCCTTCGACTTCGGCTGCGGCGCAGGCAACAACGGCTGCATGGCCAAGACCATCAAGTTCAAGGGCAAGTCTTCCCACGCCGGCGGCGCACCTCACCTGGGCATCAATGCACAGTATGCCGCTATGCTGGGTCTGCAGGCTGTCAACGACCTGCGCGAAACCTTCCAGGAGAAGGATACCATCCGTTTCCATCCCATCATGATGGGTGTTAACGTTGCCGTTAATATCATTCCCGACGAAATGAAGATCGAGTCTTACGTCCGCGGCAAGACCATCGAGGCCATCAAGCGCGAGAACAAGAAGGTCAACCGTGCGCTGACCGGTGCGGCTCTGGCTATGGGCGCAGGCGTCGAGCTGTGCGACCGTCCCGGCTATTCGCCCGAGATCCACGACGTCAAGTTCATGCAGCTGGTTGAAAAGTGCTGCGGCGATCTGGTTGGCGCCGACCGCGTACGCTTCGACTACGGCAGATGGTCGACCGGTTCTTCCGACTTCGGCGACATCACCTGCGTCATGCCCGGCGTCCAGTTCAACGCCTGCGGCGCTTCCGGCACAGGCCACGGCATCGACTATTACATCACCGACCCCAACCGTCTGTGTGTCAACTCGGCCAAGGCCCAGCTCTTCGTCACCGATGCTCTGCTGAGCAACGACGCAGCCGCTGCCAAGGAGATCATCGATCAGTACGAGCCTCAGTATCCCTCCATCAAGGCTTACTTCGAGGCCATCAACGACCTGATCCTCGATAAGGACGCTGTCAAGTACGACGAAAACGGCAACGCTACTGTTGACTTCCAGAATATCTAAAAAATAAAGAATCTAAGCAAAACTTTTATAGGAAAAGTTTTTCTACGGACATGCGCCGGGGAAAAACACCTTAATCCGCGAGCATCTTCGCAAAGATGCCGCGAAACCGCACCGCAGTGCGGAGCCACTTGGCTTGAAAAACCAAGGTGCGAAGCACCTGTTTTGAAAGTCAGACAAGCAAGCATTATTCCTCCCTTTGTTTTGTATAGATCCATCCCTGCATCAGCGCCCGGCGATTCCCCCGCCGGGCGTTGGTGTTTTTTGTTGTGTGAAAGAAATAAAAACAGGCTCCCTTCCTTTTGGAGGGGAGCCTGTTTGGTGTTTGATAAATTGGGAGTTGTTTCAATCAGTCATTTTGATTGCCTGTAGCACTTCGTTCAGTTCGTACAGTACAGTTTTTCTGACGGCATCAAGATCGTTATCACTTTCAAATAGTAAGTAATTCCATAAATCATGTAATTGATTTGCGGCTTTGCTGTTATCACAAAATTGATATGCCGCATAAACATTGCTGATCAACGCGCGCATCACACCTTGGTCTGAAAGATCTTCGTCTTCCGCCTTGTCTATTGCAAATCCAATGAGGGTGTTGCAGCGGGCGATTCTTACTTTGTTGTTTTGGCTTTCTTCAATATATCTTCCAATAAAAAATGAGGTAATTACCAATGCGATGATTATTGCTATGATGATGGTTTTACGCACGTTATTCATACTATACGTTCTATACGCTCCTTTATTAAAGCCGGACATATCTTTGTATTCATTTTACCCTATTTCTCTGTTTTCATCAATATCCGATGTGAGGAACACATGGATGGGCATCTTGCCTTTTGGGTGCAGATTTGCTATACTGTAATATAATATTGCCTGAGTATCGGCTGATGGGGGAGAGGGACTCCCGGCGGCCGAAAAAGGGAACAGGTTAGGAGCAAAAGCTTATGGATAAAAAGCTGACAAAACTCTTGGAACCCGGATTTAAAACGATCTTTGCCATGCTGATCATTTTCGCGATGGTCAC
>JAFQKM010000216.1 GCA_017396925.1 Clostridia bacterium | reverse complement strand
CCACCGCCCTTCGGGCAGAGCCCCCTTTGCACAAGGGGGCCTTTTCTCCCGTCGGACGGCCGTAGGGGCCGATGACCACATCGGCCCGCGGACGGCCGATGGCCGTCCCTACAGGCATTTGGCGGGGTCCTCCGAAAACGTTAGTTTTTGGTGAGACAGAGCGCAAGGGCGCGATCGGCCGACAGTTCGGCCGTCGATTTTGGAAGGCTTTGCCGACCAAAATCTATTTAATGTCAAGGGGGTCCCCCGAAAACTTTAGTTTTTGGGGGAAAGTGCAGCAGCCAGCAGCTTGGCGGCGCCTTCGACGTCGCTCATGCTGTAGATCTCGCGGGGAGAATGGACGTTGCGTGTGGGGATGGAAACGCCGCCGGCCAGAATACCGCCGTGGGTACGCTGGATGGCGCCGGCGTCGGTGCCGCCCGACAGGAGGATCTCGTCCTGATAGACGATGCCTTCACGCTCGGCAGCGGCGCGCAGGAACTGCACGACCTGAGGATTGCAGACCAGCGAGCCGTCCTTGATCTTGACGGTGGGGCCTGCACCCAGCTTGACGGCCGAATAGATGGGGGCCGAGGGGGTGTCGCCGGTGCCGCAGACGTCGACGGCGATGCCCATATAGGGATGGATGCCGTGGGCCGCTGTACCTGCGCCGCGCAGACCGACCTCTTCCTGGACGGTAAAGACGAAATAGACGTCGTAGGGGCTCTTTTCCAGCTGCTCCATGGTCTTGAGCAGTACGATGCAGGCCACCAGATCGTCGGCATAGGGGGTCATGATCTTGTCGCCCTGCCGGATGGTCTCGTTTTCAAAGACAAAGACCTCGCCGATCGAGATGTGCTGTTCGGCCATCTCGCGGCTGTTCATGCCGCAGTCGATATACAGGTCATTGGTGCGGACGTCGGCAATGTGCTTGCCCGAGGTCTTGGCCCACTTTTCGCCCATGATGACGCCGCGGACAACGCTGCCGTCGGGCTTCCTGAGCATGACGGGGGTACGGTGGAGATAGACGGGGTTGTGGCCGCCGATGGGCTCGAAGCGGACATAGCCCTTCTCGTCGATGTAGGTGACCATAAAGCCGATCAGGTCCATATGGGCGGTCAGCATGATCTTTTTGCCCTCGCCCTTCTTGTGGCAGATGACATTGCCCAGGGCGTCGGTATAGACCTCGTCCACATAGGGCTTGGCCAGCTCGCCGAGATAAGCGCCGACATTCTGCTCGAAGCCGGAGGGAAGGGCCTTTTCGACCAGGGCCTTCTGCAGTGTTAAGATATCAAACATGGTGTGTCCCTCCTTACATTGTTGTCTTGGCGCAGGCTGCGATCAGCTTGGCGCCGTTTTCCATGTCGCGGATGGAGACCAGCTCGCGGGGCGAGTGGACATTGCGGCAGGGGATGGACATACAGCCGGCGATGGCGCCCTTGCCGGTATGCATGATGCCGGCTGTGTCGGTGCCGCCGCCCAGAATGATCTCATTCTGATAGGGGATGCCGTGTTCTTCGGCGGTCACCTGCATAAAGGCCACCATCTTGGGGCTGCAGATGACCGAAACATCCTTGATCTTGACGGTGGGACCCTTGCCGACGGCAACGGGGATCTCCTGACCGGCGCTCAGATCGTCGCCGGTGGGGCAGACGTCGATGGCAATGCCGAAGTGGGGCTCGATGCAGGCGGTGGAGGTGATGGCGCCCTTGAGGCCGACCTCCTCCTGTACGGTAAAGACATAATAGATGTCGTTGTCGCTCTTGTCGACCTGCTCCATGGCCATCAGCAGAACGATGCAGGAAGCCAGATCGTCGCAGTAGGGGCCCATGAGGCAGTCGTCGCCGACGATGGCCGGCTTGGTGTCGAACATGGCCAGATCACCGAGGGCGACCATCGATTCGGCCTCCTCGCGGCTGGTTGCGGCGATGTCGATATACAGGTCGGGCAGGGTGATGGAGGACGCCGGCTTCTCGGCCCAGTCGCCCTGATTCTTCAGCTTGACGATGCCGCGGACGCCGTTTTCAAAGCGGACGGTGGTATGGATGAGGGCGGCGGGATTGTGGCCGCCGATATTGGTGAAGGACAGATAGCCCTGCTCGCTGATGTTGGTGACGATCAGGCCGATGACGTCCATGTGGGCGGCAAACATCAGGCGCTTGCCGGGGCCCTTCCTGTGGCAGACCAGGCTGCCGGTGGGGGTGAACCACATCTCGTCGCAGTAGGGCTTGGCCAGCTCGGCCAGCAGCTCGCCGCAGGCACGCTCGTGGCCCGAGGGCAGGGCGGCCTCGACCAGCTTTGTCTGGATCTCCAGAATGTTAAGCATTGTCGGCACACTCCTTTACATAGAGTCTGGCCATCTGCAGAACGGCGTCGATATCGCTCTTGCAGACGGTGTTGACGGCACAGTGGATATAACGGGTGGGGGTGGCGATGCCCATGCCGCGGGCGCCGCCGGCAGCCATGTGGAAGGCGCGGGCGTCGGTAAAGCCGTTGGCCGAGCGGCGATACTGCCACCGGATGCCGGCTTCATCGGCCTTCTTCAGGATAGAATCGATGAGGGGACGGGAGTAGATCGAGCCCTTGTCCATGATGGAAACGGCAACGCCCTTCTCCTGGGTGGCCGAATGGCCGTGGGCGGGAACATCGGGCACGTCGCAGGCGGTGGTGCCTTCGATGACCAGGAAGTGGCCGGGATTCAGGCGGTTGGCTGCGACCCATGCGCCGCGGTTGCCGCCGATCTCTTCGTTGGTGGCAAAGACAAACCATGTGTCCTGCGCCAGCTCTTCCTCCAGCAGGGCGACCATAACGGCACAGCCGATGCGGTCGTCGATGGCCTTCGACTTGATGCGGCCCTGGCCGAACTCCTCATAGGGAGAATCAAAATAGCAGGGATCGCCCACCATAACATAGCGCTCGGCCTCGGCCTTGGAGGTGGCGCCGATATCGATATACAGGGAGGTCGCTGCGGGGGCAACGGTGCGCTCCTTGGGTGTGGTCAGATGGATGGCCTTGAGGGAGATGACGCCGGGCAGCTTCTTATGGCCGACCTTCAGCTTGCGGCCGATCATAACACGGGGGTCGACCGAACCGACGGTGGCAAACTTGAGCATACCCTTTTCGGTGATCTCGCGGACCATAAAGCCGACTTCGTCCATGTGGGCGCAGACGACCAGGGGCTTTTCACGGCGCTTGGCGCCCTTCTTGAAGACCAGCAGGTTGCCCAGGGCGTCGACGATGATCTCGTCGGCGTGGGGGCGTACCATTGCTTCAATGGCATCGCGCACTTCGTCTTCATAACCGGCAACGCCGTCGGCGTTACACAGGATCTCCAATACTTCCAGAACTCTGTTCAGATCTGCCATTACAGATGCCACCTCCCATCAATATCCATGGCAAGCTCGGCCAGGAGCTTACCGACATTCTCTACGTCGCTCATCTTGAGGACTTCGACCGGCGAATGCATATACTTGAGGGGCAGGGAAACGACCAGGGTGGGGATACCCTCGCCGATGATCTGCATACCCCAGGCGTTGGTGCCGGTGTGTGCGGGGGAAGCCGAGATCTGATAGGGGATCTGCTTGGCGCGGGCCAGTTCCATGACCTTGCGGGCAAAGCGGGGCACGCTGTTGGTGCCGACGGCGATGACCGGGCCGCCGCCCATGTTCTGTACGCGGTCGCCGGGCAGGTTGTCGTCGGTGCGGGCGTGGCAGACGTCGATGGCAACGGCAAAGTCGGGCTTGTCGACATAGGTGCGGTAGGCTGCGCCGTGGCCGCCGATCTCTTCCTTGGTGGTGCCGATCACGATGAGGTCGACGTCCAGCTCCTTGCCCTGCAGCAGGTCGAGGGCGTGCAGCAGGCAGCAGAAGCAGGCGCGGTCGTCCAGCGACTTGCCGCAGACCTGATCGCCCAGCAGGTCGAAGGCCTTGCTGGTGAAGGTCATATAATCGCCGATGCGGACGGTCTCGCAGGCCTCTTCATAGCTCATGCCGATGTCGACATAGAGCTTGTCGATGGGCAGGGCCTTCGACTGGTCGCCGGGGGCCTGCAGATGGGGAGGAACGGCGCCGACAACGCCGAGGATGTTGCCCTTTGTCTTGGTCATGACGTTGAGGGTGCTGCCGGGCAGCATACGCTGGTCAACGCCCATGCCCAGAAAACGCAGGAAGCCTTCGGGTGTGATGCCGGTAACGAGGAAACCGATCTCGTCGATGTGTGCATCCAGCATGAGGGTCTTTGCGCCGGGCTTGCCGCAGGATTTATAGCCCGATACGTTGCCGAACTCGTCGATGTCGACGCGGTCTACATAGGGCTCCAGCAGCTCGGCTGCGATCTTTGCCACGGCGAACTCGTCTCCCGATACGCCGTAGGCATTGCCAAGGGTCTTGATTTTGTCCTTGAGTGTCAAAAGATACACCTCCTGTAGTATTTTGCTATGAGAATTACTATTTGTTGTCGAAATATGGGGGCTTTAGGTGACAGAGGGATTAAGCCTTCCTTGTGTAAAGGGAGGTGGCACCGCAGGTGACGGAGGGATTGTTATCCCCGGCCTGCCTGTACAATCCCCCACCGCCCTTCGGGCAGAGCCCCCTTTGCACAAGGGGGCCTTTTCTTCCGTCGGACGGAAGCCTCCTTTTGAAAGGAGGGGGACCACCGAAGGTGGTGGAAGATTGTCCTCACAGGCTGACGGTTATGCCGTGCGTTCGGTTGAAACGGGTTTTTGACAATCTCCCGTCACGCTCCGCGCGCCACCCTCTTTCAAAAGAGGGCTTTGGCCTTGTGTCCTACCTTATGCGGTGCCCCCGTCGGACACCCGTAGGGGCCGATGACCACATCGGCCCGCGGACGGCCGATGGCCGTCCCTACACCCGT
>JAFQKM010000215.1 GCA_017396925.1 Clostridia bacterium | reverse complement strand
GCCTTCACGCATCTCGTCGACCTGATTCTGGACGGTGCGGGGCTCGTTGGTCTTGTCGGAATAGCCGTAGCCGAAGGGCTCGGGAACGACGACCTTATACTGCTCGGCCAGGCGATCCATCAGGGGCTTGAAATCCAGCGAGGGGGTGGGAGTGCCCTGGCCGGGGATCAGAACGACGGTGTTCTGGCCAACGCCGCAGGAATAGACATGCATCTTCTTGCCGCGAACTTCGACCAGACGGCCGCTCTGGGGATAGCGCTTGCGGTCCTGCTTTTCGTCCAGGACATTGAGGCCGTAAACGGCAGCAGCAGCAACGGTCAGCGCACCGGTCACTGCCAGGAAGTTCTTCAGTTTCTTGTTCATTTGTGCTCCTCCGTAAACGATGGGTGGGGGTTGATTACAGAATGGTGATGCCGTCCATCAGCTCACGCTCAAACTCGACGCGGTGATGGGGGGTATTGATGCCGGGATGGCCGCCCGAATGCAGGAAGATGATCTTCTCGCCCTGCTTGATCTTGCCTTCGCGGATCATATCCAGCAGGCCGGCAAATGCCTTGCCGGTATAGCAGGGGTCGAGGATGATGGCTTCCTTGCGGGCCATGAGATAGACGGCCTGGCGGACGTCGGCATTGGGCTTGTTGTAGCCCTCGCGGACATAACCGGTCTCGATGTGGAAGTCTTCGCGCACAGCGCTGCATTCCATCTGGAATTTTTCCTTGACCTGGGCAAAGTATTCCATCAGGCGGACGTCCTTATCGGGGCCGAAATCGGAAATGGCGATGCCGGTCAGCTTCAGGTCGGAGCCTTCGTTCTTCAGGCCGGTAAAAAGGCCCATATAGGTGCCGATCGAACCGACAGCCGAAATAACGGTGGCGTCGCCGATGCCCATGGCCTTGGCCTGTGCATCCAGCTCGCAGGCGCATTCATAGTAACCGGGCAGGCCGGCCTCGTTGGAACCGCCGACGGGAATATAATAAACCTTCTCGCCCTGGGCTTCGTACTTCTCGATGAGCATTTTGATCAGCTTTTCAGCCTGTCCGGGTTCGCCGGTGGGTGCCTGAAAAACAACTTCGGCGCCCATCAGACGGTCGAGCAGGATATTGGCCGAAATCTCGCCGGGATAGTTGTCGACACAGGCGATGACGCACTTCATGCCCAGCTTGGCGGCTACGCCGGCCGTCTGGCGGCCGTGGTTGGTCTGGGCGCCGCCGGCGGTCAGCAGCATGGTCGCGCCCTGTTCAAGGGCCTCGGCAGCCAGATATTCCAGCTTGCGCATCTTGTTGCCGCCCATGGCCAGAGTGGTCAGGTCGTCACGCTTTATGTAGAGCTCAACGCCCAGCTCCTTGGAAAGGGTGGGCAGATATTCCAGAGGGGTAGGCAGATGAGTCAGAGAGATCTTCTTTGCTTCGATCTTCATAGTTCTTCCTCCATGAACTGTATAAGAATAGATTATAGTTTATTATATACCATTTGAAAAGAAAATTAAAGGGCATTTCGTAAGACTTTGCACAAAAATACAAAGCGACTTCAAAACTCCATCCTGTTTTTGCCCCTCCTTCCCCACCATGCTATACTGTAGCCACAGCAAACGAAGGAGCCGAAGATCAAACCTTTCCTTTCTCCTACGTACAATCCGTTCCGAAACCTACCTTCTTCTTAAAGTACAACACAGACCCCCATCCGGGTTGCCTCCTAACCTCTTTTCATTTCGGGTTCCCGTTTGCCAGATGCTTTACACAACCCCGTCCCCGGAAAGAATCCCATCACTCCTTTCTGTAGTAATACCATCCTTTCCAACCTCCCTTAAGTTTTTCAATCCTCTTTCCGGGGGCGGGGCCAGAAGCTTTTTCCATTGTCCACATTTTCATTTCATCCTCCCTTTTCTTATAGTAGTAGTGGCAGAAGAGCCGTCCGTCCGGGCGGCTCTTCTGCTTTTCTTTTCTGCGGAATCATGGTATACTGAAGCAAATTCCGACACAGCGGAGGTCTCCTCTTATGTATACCCAACGCCGCAGGCTGGTCCTGCGTTCCCCCGCGGTCGCCCTGCTGACCGCCATGGCCCTGGCCCTCTTCCCGGCTGTCGCCCGGAGCACCGACTATGACGGTCTGGTCACCGGCTGTGCAGGCGCCGCTTTTTTTGATCCCGCTTCCCTTGAAGCGGCCTACGGCCTTTCCTTCCAAACCGCCCCTGTGCAGACGGCCGAGGAAGGATTCCGTGCAGCTTACAAGGCCATCTCTTTCGGAAAGATCGACCATCTGATCTATTGTCTCGACGGCAGCGAAGCGGCTTCGGGCTATACGAGCGACATCCCCCGGGCAGCCGATGATCTGGAAAAGATCGGCCAGGCCGACCTTTACATGGCCGCCCACGGCGGTGCTTTCACCTCCACGGGCAGCACCCATACCCTCGACCGCCAGAATGATATCATTTCAAAGCTGACCGAAATCAAAAAGCTCTGTACCGCCAAAAAAATCCGGTTCACGCTGGTCTTTCTTCCCCTTCATGCCTCCCGATACGACAGCCTCGACCAGAGCAGCCTGAACGCTTACAAAAAGGCCCTCTGCAAGGTCGCCGACCTGTGGGACTTCTCCCGCACCGATCTCTCGGCCGATGCCCGATACTTCTATTCCGCAGACTGTGCCCGATCGGCTGTCCTCGATCTGATGCTCGACCGCATGACCGGCAAGGCGGTTCCCTTCGCCCACTTTGGCGAAAAGCTGACTGCAAAGAATGTCGATGCGGGGCTGAAGAACCTAAGCAGCTTCGCCCTGCCCCTGGCCAACAGCTATTCCAAAAATGTCCCCATCCTGCTCTACCACCACATCACAGAAAATCCCAGCAGCCGCGCCGATATTTCGCCGGCCACCTTCCGCGCCCATATGGAAGCCCTGAAAAAGGCCGGTTATACCGCCGTCACGGCTGCCGATATGATCGCCTATGTGGAAGAGGGCAAGTCCCTGCCCGCCAATCCCGTATGGATCACCTTTGACGATGGCTATGCCAGCAACTATACGCTGGCCTACCCTATCCTCCGCGAGCTGGGCCTCCGGGCCACTGTCTTTACCATCGGCTCTTCCATCGGCAAAACCACCTATAAAAACACCGCTTACCCCATCACGCCCCACTTCAGCCAGAAACAGGCTGAGGAAATGATGGCTTCGGGCGTCATCGAGATCCAGAGTCATACCTGGGATATGCACCAGAGCGAAAGCTACGAAAGCGGCGCTGCACGCACCACAGCCACACCGCTGCCCGGCGAGACCACCCTGCAGTATCTCACCGCCCTGCGCCACGATCTGGAGACCTATGAAGCCAAAACCGGCTGGGATTTCTATGCGCTGGCCTACCCCAAGGGCCAGTATACCCGTGAAAGCGAGCGGATCTATCACGAACTGGGCATCAAGCTGACGGTTTCGACGGCTACCGACCGCGAGAACACCCTGCTCCGCAGCCTGCCCCAGAGCCTCTATGCCCTCTGCCGCCACGACATTCCCGAAGGCCTGTCCCCCGATGCCCTGCTCGCCCTCATCGGATAAAACCATTGACCAAAACACACACGGTTAACAAAATTCCGTGTGTGTTTTCTTTTTTTCTTGTATAGATTGCCTTGTTAAAGTAAATATGTTATAATGACTATGAATTCGGATTTTCCTAACAGGAGGTTTCCCATGTCCAAGAATGTGCTTGTCATCCATGCCAGCCCGCGCATCGGCGGCAATTCCGATATCCTCTGCGACCGTCTGATCGACGGTGCCACCGAGGCCGGTCACAGCTGTGAGAAGATCGCGCTGCACGGCAAAAAAATCGGCTACTGCATTGCCTGTGATGCCTGCCGCAAAAACGGCGGCACCTGTGCCATCCGCGACGATATGGAAGAAATCTATACAAAAATGCTGCAGGCCGATGTCGTTGTTCTGTCGACACCCGTCTACTTTTTCTCCATGTCGGCCCAGCTCAAAACCATGATCGACCGTCTGCGTCCCATCTACCGCAAGATGACCGGCAAGCCCTTCTGTCTGATCGCCACCGTATCGGTAGACGAACCGGAGAAGCTGGATTCGACCTTCGACGCTATGCGCGGCCTGCTGCGCTGCATCCCCGAAGCCCGCGAGCTGGGTGTCGTTTACGGCAACAGCGCGTGGCTGCCCGGCGATATCCGAAACACCAAAGCCATGAACGAGGCCTACAATCTGGGTCTCAGCCTATAAGAAGAAGAAAGAAAACACCATTTATCCACAGGAGGTAAACAATCATGTCCTACAAGTCCGACATCGAGATCGCACAGAGTGCCGAAATGCTGCACATCGGCGAGATCGCACAGAAGCTCGATATCCCCTCGGAAGCCCTCGAGCTGTACGGCAATCATAAGGCCAAGGTCAATGTCCACAAGCTGCCCGACACAGGCAAGCAGGGCAAGGTCATTCTGGTCACCGCCATCACCCCCACCCCTGCAGGCGAAGGTAAAACAACCACCGTCGTTGGTCTCGGTGACGCCCTCTCGCAGATCGGCAAGAAGACCATCATCGCTCTGCGCGAGCCCTCCCTCGGCCCTGTCTTCGGCGTCAAGGGCGGTGCGGCCGGCGGCGGCTATGCCCAGGTCGTTCCCATGGAGGATATCAACCTCCACTTCACCGGTGACTTCCACGCCATCGGCGCTGCCAACAACCTGCTGGCCGCTATGATCGACAATCATATTTACCAGGGCAACGCTCTGCAGATCGATCCCAGCCGTATCACATGGCGCCGCGCCGTCGATATGAACGACCGCCAGCTGCGCAACATCGTCGACGGTCTGGGCGGCCGCACCAATGGCCGTATCCGCGAGGACGGCTTCGACATCACCGTTGCCTCCGAGGTCATGGCCATCCTTTGCCTGGCCAACGACATCACCGACCTGAAGGAGCGCCTGGGCCGCATCATCATCGGCTACAACTACGATGGCGAACCGGTCACCGCAGGCCAGCTCAACGCCGCCGGCGCCATGGCCGCTCTGCTCAAGGACGCCATCAAGCCCAATCTGGTCCAGACCCTCGAACACACCCCTGCCTTTATCCACGGCGGTCCCTTCGCCAACATCGCCCACGGCTGCAACTCGGTTATCGCCACCAAGACAGCCATGAAGCTGGCCGATTATGTTGTTACCGAGGCCGGTTTCGGCGCCGATCTGGGTGCCGAGAAGTTCCTCGACATCAAGTGCCGCATGGCCGGTATCCAGCCTTCGGCCGTTGTTATCGTTGCCACCGTCAAGGCCCTCAAGATGCACGGCGGCGTTCCCAAGACCGAGTTGGGCACCGAAAACCTCAAGGCCCTCGAAAAGGGTCTGCCCAACCTGCTGCGCCACATCGAAAACATCACCAACGACTTCGGCCTGCCCTGCGTCGTTGCCATCAACCGCTTCCCCACCGATACCGAAGCTGAGCTCAAGCTGATCGAAGACAAGTGCAAGGCCATGCGCGTCAACGTTGCCCTCAGCGAAGTCTGGGGCAAGGGCGGCAAGGGCGGCATCGAGCTGGCCGAAGAGGTCGTCCGTCTGTGCGAGCAGCCCAACAACTTCAAGTTCTGCTATGAATCCGAAATGCCTCTGGCCGACAAGATCCGTTCGATCGTCTGGAAGCTCTACCACGGCGAAGGCGTCGACTTCGCCCCCTCGGCTGCACGCCAGCTCAAGCAGCTGGAGGAGATGGGCTTTGGCAATCTGCCCGTCTGCATGGCCAAGACACAGTACAGCTTCTCGGATAATCAGAAGCTGCTGGGCGCACCCGAAAACTTCAAGATCACCGTCCGTCAGGTCAAGGTCTCGGCCGGCGCCGGCTTTGTTGTCGCCCTGACCGGCGATATCATGACCATGCCCGGTCTGCCCAAGGTTCCCTCGGCCGAAAAGATCGACGTCGACGCCGAAGGCAACATCAGCGGCATCTTTTAATGAATACGTCCGTGTGGGACGCGGGAGATCTGCGTCCCACGCGATCAACCTGAGCATTTCAACAATACACGACAGGAAAGAAGAGAGAATTATGAGCTTCACCAATGTCCAACTGAATGATTTCGTATCCCAGCTGTCTACCAAGGCCCCCGTACCGGGCGGCGGCGGCGCCTCTGCTCTGGTCGGCGCCATCGGCTCGGCACTGGGCTGTATGGTCGGTTCGCTGACCGTCGGCAAGAAGAAATATGCCGCCGTCGAAGAAGACATCAAGGCGCTGATGGAAAAGAGTCTGGCCCTGCAGGCCGACCTCATGACCCTCATCGACAAGGATGCCGAAGCCTTTGAGCCCCTGTCCAAGGCCTACGGCCTGCCCTCGGGCACCGATGAAGAAAAGGCACATAAGGCCGAAGTCATGGCCGTTGTCCTCAAGGATGCCTGCGAGGTTCCCATGGAGATCATGCGCTGCTGCTACAAGGCCATCGAGCTGATCGAGGAATATGCCGCCAAGGGTTCGGTCATCGCCATCAGCGATGCCGGCGTCGGCGCCGCCCTCTGCGCCTCGGCCCTGCAGGGTGCATCCCTCAATGTCTTCATCAACACCAAGTCGATGGCCGACCGCGAAGCCGCCGAGGCCTTCAATCAGGAGGCCAATGCCATGCTCGACAAGTATGTTCCCATGGCAAACGAGATCTTCGCCGGCGTCCGCGGCCGTCTGGTCAAGTAATCTATATTAAAACATACAGGAGGTCATTCCCATGGCTGAACTTTTGAAGGGCGCACCGGTCGCCAAAGCCATCACCGCCCAGCTGACCCAGCGGGTCGAAGCTCTGAAGGAAAAGGGCGTTGTCCCCACCCTGAGCATCGTCCGCGTCGGCGAACGTCCCGACGATATTTCCTACGAGAAGGGCGCCATGAAGCGCTGCGCCATTTGCGGCATCGAGGTCCGCAACCACATTCTGCCTCTCGAGGCTACCGAAGACGAACTTCTGGCCGTCATCGAAGGCATCAACAAGGATGCATCGATCCACGGTGTTCTGCTCTTCCGTCCCCTGCCCAAGCACATCAACGAAGCCCGCATCTGCGCCGCTCTGGCTCCCGAAAAGGATATGGACGGCATCACCGACGGCTCGATGGCCGGCATCTTCTCGGGCAGCGGCATGGGTTATCCCCCCTGCACCGCCCAGGCCTGCATCGAGATCCTCGACCACTACGGCATCCAGATCGAAGGTAAAAAGGCCACCGTTCTGGGCCGCAGCAATGTCATCGGCAAGCCGGTCTCGCTGCTGCTGCTGGGACGCAATGCCACCGTCACCATCTGCCACACCCGCACAAAGGATCTGCCCGGCACCTGTGCCGCAGCCGAGATCCTGATCGCCGCTGCCGGTAAGGCCGGCGTTGTATCGGCCCAGCATGTTTCCGAAGGCCAGATCATCCTCGACGTCGGCATCAATGTCACCGAAGAGGGCAGCCTTGTGGGCGATGTTGATTTCGCCGCTGTCGAGCCCATCGTTTCGGCCATCACCCCTGTTCCCGCCGGCGTCGGCTCGGTCACCACAGCCGTTCTGGCCAAGCATGTTGTCACTGCCGCAGAAAAAACACTGTAAATCAAAAGGTTTCCCGATCCCCACTCTGTTCACAGGGTGGGGATTTTTCTGTCTTGCTGTCGATTCCCCTTGCAAGCTGCCGAACCACCCAGTATAATAGATACAGTTTGCCCCAAGCTACTTACACAAAGGAGATTACGCTTATGCGCAGCCCCCATACAGCCACCGAACGCGAGCTGGAACGCTGGTGTATCCTGCTGACCGCCGCCCTGCTGATCGCCGCCCCTGTGGCCGGCCTTTATACAGACGACCTTTCCGGTATCCTGCCCGGCCTCTGGCGGATCCTCACCTCCCCCTCTCCCCTGACCACTGACTATTATGTCATGGCCGGTCTGGGCGCCACCTTCCTCAATGCCGGTCTGTGCGGCGGGTTCGTACTGCTCATGGAGCGTCTGCTGGGCACTCCCTTCAAGCCGGGCCTTTTTGTTGCCTACACCCTGGTCATCGCCCACGGTTTCTACGGCCTCAATCCGCTGACCCTGGCCATCGGCACCTTCGGCCTGCTGATCGGCTGCAAGATCCTCGGATCCTCGCTGAAAGACAATCTGGGCGCCGCCCTTTTCAATGGCTGCCTCGGCCCCCTCTTCGGCGAACTGCTCTTCCGCTATCTGCAGGGCGACGCCTTTGATCCCTCGAATCCCGGCCTGAGCCTGCTCGGTCTGCTGCTCGCCATGGGCTTCAGCCTGCTGTCCGGTCTGGCCGTTCCGGCCATGCTGCCCGGCATCAAGAAGATGCACAAGGGCTACGACCTCTACAATGCCGGCATCACCATCGGCCTGCTGTCGATTTTCCTCTACGGCCTGCTCTATCGCTCCTTTGGCGTAGCGCATCCGGCTTCCCTCGCCGCACCCGGCCCTCTGGCTCTGCCCGACGGACGCTCGGCCCAGGCCTTTGTCAACGGCTTCTATCTGCTGGTCTTCGGTCTGGCGCTGATCACCGGCTGGCTGCAGAACGGCCACACCTTCCGCGGCTACGGCGCACTGGTCCGTCACAACGGCTATGAAGCCAACTTTGTCGACGAGTTCGGCACCCCCCTCTGCCTGATCAATGTGGGCATCTACGGCCTCTTTATTCTGGCCTATATGAATGCCATGGCCGCCATGCCCGGCGCCATCGGCTTTACCGGCCCCACCACCGGTGTCATTCTGGCTGCCCTGACCTTCGTCGTCCTCGGCCAGGAACCGGGCGACGTCTGGCCCATTATGCTCGGCTATCTGCTGCTGGGCGGCCTGCATTGGAAGATCACCGGCGGCACAAGCTTTCTGTGTGCTTCCCAGCCCTATATCAACTCCTTCGCCTTCGCCACCGGCCTCTGCCCCATCGCCGGCAGACATGGCTGGAAGTGGGGTGCGCTGGCCGGCTTTGTCTGCGCGGCGCTCTGCACCCAGATCGCCCCCCTCCACGGCGGCCTCATGCTCTTCAACGGCGGCTTCTGCGCCGGCATCACCGCCATGATCCTGGTCCCCATCCTCGAAACCATCGAATCCCGCAAAGCTTGAGACATACAAAAAAGCACCCCGAAGGGTGCTTTTTTCATGCCTGTATTTATCGGTTGCTGCCGACCTTTTTGTTGAACATCTTTTCCATAAAGGTCTCGCGGAACTTATTGTCTTCGCCGCGCATGGCCTTGCCGATGTTGCTCCAGTGCTTGATGACCACAAGCGCCGACGGCACGATGGCCGCCAGAAAAATCATCAGGCTGCGTGCTTTCCAACCGGCCAGAATGGGAAAGAGGAATCCGGCCGAAATGGGCAATGCAAAACTGTAGTTGATGATGACACACAGAATGCCGCCCAGCGTCAGCAGAAAGAAAAACATCCTCGGGTCATAGGCCAGAACCATGCCGCCAAAAGCCGCCAGACCCTTGCCTCCCCTGAACTTCATATGGAAAGGAAAGACATGACCCACGATGGCGCCGTTGCCGGCGATCAGGCCGGCCAGCAGAAACTTCGGAAAGAGTCTGCGCGCCAGACGGACGGCAATGAAAGCCTTGAGGATATCAAAAACCATGACGAACAGGCCGGCGTTGCGGCCAATGACCAGGCCGACATTGGTGGCGCCCAGATTGCCGGTGCCCTCATGACGCAGGTCGATGTTCTTTGCCTTGGAAATCAAAGCTGCCGGATTGGTACAGCCAAACAGATAGCCCAGTATAAAACAGATAAAAGTATTCACAACAGTCCTCCAAAAAGCATACTTTCTCACAATATCTTATATATTAGCGCTTAATTGTAAACATTTCTACCTTTTCCCAGGCTTTTTTTCTAAAGAAAAGATAAACTTCAAAAAGGGCCTCTGCATCTCTGCAGAAGCCCTTTTCTGATTTTTCAATTGTTTTTCCGCGGACATGCACCGGGGAAAAACACCATAACCCGCGTGCAGCATCGCAATGCTGCCGCGACATCCGGCCCGCAGGCCGGGACCTTTTCGACCCGAGAAACCAGCGAAGCGTTTCGAGGGACAGAAGGTTTATTCTTCCATCAGGAAGTCATATGCTGCCTGAGCGTAGAAGGCTACGCCGGTGGCAAAGGCTTCTTCCTCGACATAGTAATGGTCGCTGTGGCCGGGATATTCGCCGCCTTGCAGTCCCCACGAAATGTTCCATTTCGCGAGGGCCCCTTTGCATTAAATAGATTTCCGGCAAATAAATTGCCGCAAATCTTCCGCGCCATTCTGCCGGCGCGGACGGCGCAGGCGGCAGATGTTATTTTTATTCTTCCATCAGGAAGTCATATGCTGCCTGAGCGTAGAAGGCTACGCCGGTGGCAAAGGCTTCTTCTTCGACATAATAATGATCGCTGTGGCCGGGATATTCGCCGCCGGCGCCGAGGCTGAAGAATGCACCGGGGACGATCTTGGTGTATTCGGCAAAGTCCTCACCGCCCATGGTGGGAGTGTCGTACTCGACCAGATCGGTGACCTTACGGGCCGAAGCCATACCCTTTTCAACCATCTTGGCATCGTTGACCAGAACGTTGGTCAGGATCTGATACTCGACCTCGGCAGTGCAGCCGTAGGCGGCAGCGGTCTCCTCGGCGATGCGCTTGAGGACGCCGGGAATGGCATCATGAACCTCGGGGTCGATCGAGCGGATGGTGCCCTCCAGCTCGGCATAGCCCGATACGATGTTGAAACGGGAGCCGGAATGGAAGGAGCCGACGGTGACGACCAGGGGAACCATGGGGTTGAACTCGCGGCTGACCATGGTCTGCAGTGCCATGACCATGGCAGCGCCGCAGACGGTGGCGTCGCGGCCCTTGTGGGGACCGGCGCCGTGGCAGGCAGCACCGTGGATCTTGATGACATAACGGTCGGCTGCGGCATGGTGGGGGCCGGCCGAGGAGGTCAGCATATGCGCAGCCTTCTGTGCGCCGATATGAACGCCGTAAATGCCGTCGACGCCTTCGAGGCAGCCCTGCTGGATGGCCAGAGTAGCGCCTGCGCCGACTTCTTCGGCAGGCTGGAAGATAAAGCGGACGGTGCCGGCAAACTGGTCCTTGATGGCGTTGAGGACCATGACCGAGCCCAGCAGCATGGAGGCATGGGTATCATGGCCGCAGGCATGCATCATGCCGGCAACCTGGCTGGCATAGGGCAGGCCGGTCTGTTCCTGAATCGACAGGGCGTCGATGTCGCCGCGGAGGGCAACCGTCTTGCCGGGGCCCTTGGTGCCGTGGACTTCGGCGATAACGCCGGTGGGATCCAGCAGGCGGTATTCTACGCCCAGCTCGTCGAGGGCTGCGGCGATCTGCTTTGTTGTTCTGAACTCACCCAGAGAGGGTTCGGGATTCATGTGGAGGTCACGGCGGAAGGCAACGACCTTTTCCTGTACATCCTGTGCCATTTTCTTGAAATCCATAAAATTACACTCGCTTTCGTTGTTTTGGGGCAGATGCCCGATTTATGGCTACCTTTATCATAACACCGTTTGGTTTTTCTGTAAAGAAAACAGAACCCCTTTCCACAGATATTTAAACGAAATACCCGCCGGGGATTCAGACAAAAAAATCCCCGGGGATCTCTCCTCGGGGATTTGGTAAAACTTATTTTGCGTAATCGACGGCACGTGTCTCGCGGACAACATGGACCTTGATCATGCCGGGGTAGCTCAGCTCGTTTTCGATCTTGACCGAGAGCTCGCGGGCCAGCAGGATCATATCTTCGTCCTTGACCTCTTCGGGCTTGACGATGATGCGAACCTCGCGGCCGGCCTGGAAGGCGAAGCACTTGTCGACCCCCTTCATGCTGCTTGCCAGCTCTTCCAGCTTCTCCAGACGCTTGATGTAGGCTTCCAGATTCTCGCGGCGTGCACCGGGACGGGCAGCCGAAATGGCATCGGCAGCCTGAACGAGGCAGGCGATGACGGACTGTGCCTCAACGTCGCCGTGATGGGCCTGGATGGCATGGATGACATCCTGGCTCTCGCGGTACTTCTTGGCGATATCGACGCCGAGGTTGACATGGGAGCCTTCCATCTCATGGGTGACGGCCTTGCCGATATCATGCAGCAGACCGGCACGCTTGGCCATGGTGACATCTGCGCCCAGCTCGGAGGCCAGCAGGCCGGCGATATGGGCGACCTCGATGGAATGGTTGAGGACATTCTGACCGTAGCTGGTGCGGTAGCGCATACGGCCCAGCAGCTTGACGATCTCGGGATGTACGCCGTGGATACCGACTTCGAAGAGGGCCGATTCGCCGGCCTTCTTGATGACGCTTTCGACCTCGGCACGGGACTTCTCGACGGTCTCTTCAATGCGGGCGGGATGGATGCGGCCGTCCAGGATCAGCTTTTCAAGGCTGAGGCGGGCGACTTCGCGGCGGACGGGATCGAAGCTCGACAGGGTGATGGCTTCGGGTGTATCGTCGATGATCAGATCAACGCCGGTCAGGGTCTCGAGGGTGCGGATGTTGCGGCCCTCACGGCCGATGATGCGGCCCTTCATTTCATCGTTGGGCAGGGGTACGACCGATACGGTAGCTTCGCTGACGTGATCGGCGGCGCAGCGCTGAATGGCCAGAGAGATGATCTCGCGTGCCATCTTGTCGCTGTCTTCCTTGAGCTGACGCTCGATATCCTTAAGCTTGATTGCAGCGTCGTGACGGGCGTCGTCTTCGACCTGATCAATGATCAGCTTCTTGGCGTCTTCGACGGTCAGGCCGGAGATCTTCTCCAGCATTTCCATCTGGTTCTTCTTAACTTCACGAATCTCTTCCTGAAGTTCTTCGTTTTCCTTGATCTTGCGGTTGAGCTTTTCTTCCTTCTTTTCCAGAACCTCGTTCTTATGATCGATGGCTTCTTCCTTCTGGGTCAGACGGCGTTCCTGCTTCTTCAGATCCTGGTTGCGTTCCTTTGTCTCTCGTTCGAACTCTGTCTTGGCACGGTAGATTTCTTCTTTGGCTTCGACCAGCGACTCGCGCTTCTTGGCCTCGGCCGACTTTATTGCTTCATTGATGATGCGTGTTGCTTCATCTTCAGCACTTCCGATCTCTTTCTCAGCGATATTCTTACGATAAAGATATCCCCCGAGTGCACCAAGCACAATGCCCACAAGCACGATGACGGTCCAAATGGCTGTGTTCACTTGCTTTTTCCTCCTTAGGGTGGTGAAAACTTGATATTAAGCGCCTTGCACAGAATGAACCATAATAATCCATTATGCAATACCTTAACATATTATATTCTACCTATCCGAGGGGACAATGTCAAGGAAAACCCATTTGGCTTTCATGCATTTTTTACACAGCTGTGTATAAAAATAATTTTGCTATTTGGCAAAAACGTGCTTGCCGATCACGGCAATGGTCTCGCGGCTGAAGATCCACGAGCTGGTGGATTTTGCCGGATTATAATAGTAGATCGCACCGCCCGAAGGATCCCAGCCGTTCATGGCATCCCTGGCCGCACGTCGTGCCTCCTCCTCCGGCTCCTGCCGGAACTGGCCGTCGGCCAGCGCCGTAAAGGCCCCCGGCTGATAGAGCACGCCGGCAATGGTATTGGGAAAGCTGGGATGCCGCACCCGGTTGAGGATAACGGCTCCCACAGCCACCTGCCCCACATAAGGCTCGCCCCGCGCTTCGGCCGAGATCATTTTTGCCAGCAGATAAAGGTCGTTCTGCTGGCCGGCGCCGGCTGCCGATGTGCCGGTACTGATGCCCAGTGCCCGCAAGGTGGCATTGCCGCAGACGCCGTCCTGGGTCAGGCCGTTCTTCTTCTGAAATGCCTTTACGGCCTTGACGGTATCACTGCCGTAGACGCCGTCGACGGCGCCGCTGTAGTATCCCCAGCGACTGAGCTTCTGCTGGATCTGCCGCACGGTCTCGCCCGAATCCCCTTTCCGATATACGGCCGCCGAAGCCGTCAGCCCCAGCAGACCGGCCGTCAGCAGCAAGGCCAGCACCCATGCGCAGCACCGCCTGACGCACATTTTCTTTTTATCGCTTTCCATAGAACTTCCTCCATTGGATTTTCCCTTAGTTTGTGCTATACTGATTTTAAATATGCACATGTCGATCGGAGGTCTGTTGTGCGTCATCAGAATTACCTGTTCCCCGGTCATCCCATCATTCAGGATGATCAGTATTTTAAATTGTCTCAGGACAGCGTTGTGCTCTCGAGCTTTGCCCGCGTTAAAAAGAACGAAAAGCTGCTCGATCTGGGCTGCGGCATCGGCGTACTGACCCTGCTCATGCTGCTGCGTTGCCCCGGCTGCCGCGCCACCGGCCTGGAGATCACCGAAGGTGCCGCTGCGCTGGCCCGCGAAAATCTGGCCCTGAACGGCCTGGAAGACCGCGGCGAGATCCTGCATGGCGATATGCGCGAGCTGCCCAAAAACCTCTACGGCGCCTACGACGTCTGCATTTCCAATCCCCCCTATTTCGATCCCGGCCGGGGCTTTTCCTCCCGGACCGATATTCTGGCCACCGCCCGCAACGAGCGCAGCGGCGATATCTACGACGTCTGCCGCACGGCCGGCAACGCCCTCAAATGGGGCGGCCGTTTCTATGTCTGCTATCCCCCGGTCCGTCTGACCGATCTGCTGGAGGCTCTGCGCCAGAGCAAGCTGGAACCCAAGGTCATGCGCCTGGTCTTTCCCGACGACCGGCACGAGCCCTGCCTGGTGCTGATCGAAGCCCGCAAGGGCGGCGGCGCCGGCCTCAAGATCCAGCCCAGCCTGATGATCGCCGAAAAGGGCGAGAAAACCGAAGAATTCAAACGCATTTACCAACTGGAGGAACCTACAGATGCAAGGTAAGTTATATGTCGTCGCCACGCCCATCGGCAATCTGGGCGACTTCTCCCCCCGCGCCATCGAGACCCTGTCGTCGGTCGATTTCATCGCTGCCGAAGATACCCGCGTCGGCGCCAAGCTGCTCAATAAGTTCGAGATCAAAAAGCCACAGGTCAGCTATTTCGAACACAACAAGCGCCAGAAGGGCCAGTATATCGCCGAGCGCATCCTGGCCGGCGAAAACTGCGCCATCATCACCGACGCCGGCACCCCGGCCATCTCCGACCCCGGCACCGATCTGGTCGATATCTGCAAGGATATGGGCATCGAAGTTGTTTCGGTCCCCGGTCCCAGCGCCATCATCACCGCCCTGTCGATCTCGGGTATGGAATGCGGCCGCTTCTGCTTTGAGGGTTTCCTCTCCACCAACAAGAAGAGCCGCGTCGAGCATCTCAAGGAGGTTGCCCGCGAAAAGCGCACCATGGTCTTTTACGAAGCGCCCCATAAGCTGCTGCGCACACTGGAGGATATGCTGGAATACTGGGGCGACCGCCCCATCGCCCTCTGCCGCGAGCTGACCAAGCTCCACGAAGAGGTCGTCCGCACCACCCTGTCGGAGGCCGTTGCAAAGTATACCGAAGCTTCGCCCAAGGGCGAGTTCGTCCTGATCATCGGCGGCTGGAAGCCCACCGAGGAAGAGCTTAACGAGGGTGTTCCCACCATGGAAATGCTGCTGGAAGAGGTTTCTTCCCGTGTCGAAAAGGGCGAAAAACTGTCGTCGGCCGTCAAGGCGGTCGCCCAGCAGTACGGCGTTTCCAAAAATACCCTTTACAAGGCCGCACAGGACGCCGAGTAGGTTTTCCAAAAAACTATATTTTTCTAAAAAATCCCACCTTTTCCTATTGACAAAATATTACAGCTTGGATACAATTTAAACGTAGATTATTTCAACAGAAAAAGGAAAGGTGATACTGATATGAAATCGACAGGTATTGTAAGAAAAGTAGACGAGCTGGGCCGCATCGTTCTCCCCATCGAGCTGCGCCGCACTTTGAATATCGAGCTGCGTGATCCCGTAGAAATCTATGTTGACGGCCAGTCGATCGTCCTGCGCAAGCACGAGCCGACCTGCGTCTTCTGCGGCGGTTCCAAGAAGGTCGTATCCTTCAAGGGCAAGAATGTCTGTGCCGCCTGCAAGCAGGAACTGACCAGCGCTGAATAATTTTCTCTATAAACTGTCTTTTCAGAACACCGAGGCATATCCTTCGGTGTTCTTTTTTAATTTACAGTTCCTCTGCAACAAACCTCTTTCCCCCTTCTGCAAAATATGATATAATCCATGGCAGAGTTTATTGACCGGGGCTGTGCCCCGCAGAAAGGAATCACCCATCATGGCAAAAAATAAAAACTTCACCGTTTCCCTCGTTCCCGGCAAAAAGAGAAAGGGCCTCTCGTTCTGGCGCACCATCTTCAAGAAGAAGTCGGACAACGGCTTCTACAGCGCCATCCGCAACGACAATAAGGTCTCTCTGCTGTGGATCGAGGCCAACCAGTTCGGCAAGACCAGCTGCTATCCCGGCGTTCTGATCATCGACGGCGTCGAATACGCCTGGGCCGACGGCCTGAGCAACAAGGCCAAGAAATACAACAACAAGCTGATCGAGATGTGGAACGAGGTCGTCGATCCCCAGCGCATCCAGACCGAATACACCCTCTATGAGATCACCTCCGAGCAGTTCTTCCGCGACTTCGGCCCTGCCCAGGACCGTGTCATGCGCGAGCTCTTCCTGCCCAAGGAAGAAACCGCCGAAGAAGCGCAGGCCGAAGAAATCGCCGCCGAAGAGGCCGCCGAGGCAGAAACAGAGGAATAATTTTCACACTCTGTGGAATTGTAACCCTTTCGTAATTGCCATCTGCTGCTCCTTTGTATTATAATTAGGCTGAAAAAGGATCGACCGGTCGCCGCAGGCAGCCGCTGCCGCAAATGCGCCCCGGTCACAACAGATATACATCGGAGGTAGAACATTGAGCAACTATAAGCATTCTGCACCCAAGAAGAAGTCCAAAGGCCGCAGTGCTCTGGTTGGCGCCGCCATCCTGCTGACACTGGCCGCAGGCATCTGCTTCTCCTTCATCGGCTGCAGCCAGTCGGACGGTAAGATCACCGCCACTGTCAGCGTTCTGGGCCACCAGCTGACCGACCTGAGCCGTGAAAGCCTGGAGGAAGCCGTCGCCCGCATTTCCGACCAGAATCCTCTGGCCGAAGAGATCGGCATCTTCTTCCTGGACGAGACCTATACCCTCAAGTCGGAACAGATCGGCCTGAAATATGACGTCGACGCCATCACCGACAATGCCTGGAAGGCCGGACAGGAGACCCTTATCGGCCGTCTCCTCGGCAACAGCGAGACCGTCGAGATCGACCTGGCCGTCACCTGGGACGAAGCCAAGCTGCAGAGCACCCTGGCCGACGCCGCCACCAAGCTGAGCCGCAGCGCCACAGAGTTTTCCTATGTCATCAACGATGATGCCACCGTCACCGTCACCAAGGGCGGAGATGCGGTCACCGTCACCGACGCCGATATCGCCAGTGTCCTGGAGCCCAAGCTGAAGAAGATGGACTTCTCCGACATTGTCATCCCCGCCGAGTCGGGCCATGCCGAGATCGATTTCGACGCCCTCAAGCTGGAGATCGACCGCGAGGTCCAGAACCCCAAGCTCGATCTGGAGCACGACCGTACCGGCAAGACCATCCTGCCCGCCGAGCGCGGCGTCGAGATGGACACAGCCGCTGCCAAAAAGGCCTATGAGGAATCGGGCAACGACGAGACCTTCACCTTCCCCGTCACCTTCACCGAGCCCACCATTTCGATGGAAGAGTTCCAGAAGAACCTCTTCGCCCACACCCTCAGTTCCAAGACCACCAACTTCAACGCAGGTCTCAAGGGCCGTACCACCAATGTCAAGCTGGCCTGCGACTTCTGCGACAACATCATCCTCAATCCCGGCGACGTCTTCTCCTATAACGGCGCCGTCGGTCCCCGTACCTACGAGCGCGGCTTCAAGGACGCCACCGTCTATGTTGCCGGCACTACTGAGGACGGCGTAGGCGGCGGTATCTGCCAGGTCAGCTCGACCATCTACAGTGCAGCCCTCCATGCCGACCTGGAGATCGTTGAACGCTACAACCACAGCTACATGATCACCTATGTTCCTCTGGGCGAAGATGCCACCGTCGTCTACGGTTCCAAGGACTTCAAGTTCCGCAACGACACCGATTATCCCATCAAGCTTGACGTCTCTTACGGCAAGTCGAGCATGACCGTCAAGCTGATCGGCACCAATCTGACCAACAAGAAGGTCGAGATCGCCACCAAGACCCTCTCCAAGACCCCCTTCGAGACCGTCTATAAGACCGACACCACCCTTGAGGTCGACACCACCAAGGTCAAGAACAACGGCTATACCGGCTATGTCACCGAAAGCTACCGTATTGTCTATGAAAACGGCAAGCAGGTTTCCAACACCTTTGAAAACAAGAGTGTCTATAAGAAGCTCGATAAGCTGATCCTCGAGAATCCCTCGACTCCCGAGAAATCGGGCAACTATGTACCGCCCGAAAATCCCGACGGCAGCCAGGGCAGCACCACAACACCGGTGCCTCCCACAGAGCCTACAACCCCGACCACACCTTCGACACCGACCACGCCCACCGAGCCCACGACCCCTGTGGTTCCCGAGGTCCCCGTCACCCCCGACCCTGCGCCTGACAATGGCGACGCACTTCCCATTACCCCCGGCGCATAAACACAAACAAATGCCATGTGCAGCTGCACATGGCATTTTTCTTTACCATCACTTGACAAGGGTAAACAACAGAGGTATGATGGTCTTGATTCCCGAGGAAAGGAGATCCCTCATGCTGTCTTACACCGTTTTCGGTATGATGATGCAGAACCACATGATGCGCGAGCTGTGCACCATGCGCATGCCCATGCCCGAAAGAATCGGTGGCCGGAACAGCAGTCTTACATAAGGGTTCTCTTTATCCGTATATGTATGCCTGAGCCGGACATCGAAAGATGCCCGGCTTTATTGCTTTTCGGCATATAATATGCTATATTTTTAATGTTAAGCCGTTTTTGGCTTTTTAAAGTTCGTAAAAATTGCAAGAGAGGTGCATTTACCATGAATAAAGGCAAGTATTTTATCACCACTGCCATTGCTTACACCTCCGGTAAGCCCCACATCGGCAACACCTACGAGATCGTTTTGGCCGACGCCATCGCGCGTTTCAAGCGTCTCAACGGCTACGATGTGCTGTTCCAGACCGGTACCGACGAGCATGGCCAGAAGATCCAGCTCAAGGCAGAAGAAAAGGGCATCACCCCCCAGGCTTTTGTCGATGATATCGCCGGCCAGGTCCGCAAGATCTGGGACACCATGAACACATCCTACGACATTTTTGCCAGAACCTCCGACCCCCATCACAAGGAAGTCGTCCAGAAGATCTTCAAGAAGCTCTATGAAAAGGGCGACATCTACAAGGGCAAGTACGAAGGCTGGTACTGCACACCCTGCGAGTCCTTCTTCACCGACTCTCAGCTGGTCGACGGCAAGTGCCCCGACTGCGGCCGTCCCGTCACCCGCGCCAGCGAGGAGGCCTACTTCTTCAAGATGTCCAAGTATGCCGACCGTCTGATGAAGCACATCGAAGAGAATCCCCAGTTCATCCAGCCCGAGGCCCGCAAGAACGAGATGGTCAACAACTTCTTAAAGCCCGGTCTGCAGGATCTGTGCGTATCCCGCACCAGCTTCACATGGGGCGTTCCCGTCGACTTCGATCCCAAGCACGTCATCTATGTCTGGATCGACGCGCTGAGCAACTATATCACCTTCCCCGGCTTTGATCCCGATGGCAACCACGGCGAGCTCTACAGCAAGTACTGGCCTGCCAATGTCCACCTGATCGGCAAGGACATCCTGCGTTTCCACACCATCTACTGGCCCATCATCCTGATGGCACTGGATCTCCCCCTGCCCAAGCAGGTCTTCGGCCATCCCTGGCTGCTGGTCGGCGACGGCAAGATGAGTAAGTCCAAGGGCAACGTCCTCTATGCCGACGATCTGGTCGATCTCTACGGCCTGGATGCCATCCGCTACTATCTGCTGCACGATATCCCCTTCGCTGCCGACGGTGTTATGACCCACGAGCTGATCATCGAGCGCACCAATGCCGACCTGGCCAACATCCTGGGCAATCTGGTCAACCGTACCATCACCATGACCCACAAGTATTTCGGCGGCAAGATCGGCGTCCTGAGCGAGAAGGAAGCCATCGACGACGAGCTGATCCAGCTGGCTCTTGAGACCCCCAAGAAGGTCGAGGCCAAGATGGACGAGCTGAAGGTCGCCGACGCCATCTCCGAGATCTTCACCCTGCTGCGCCGCGCCAATAAGTATATCGACGAGACCACCCCCTGGGTCCTCGGCAAGGACGAGAGCAAGAAGGCCCGTCTGGATACCGTCCTCTACAATCTGCTGGAGACCATCCGCATCGCCGCTACCCTGCTCTTCCCCTTCATGCCCACAACTGCCGAGAAGATCTTCAGCCAGCTGAACCTCAAGATGGGCGAGTGGGAATCCCTCGAGCAGTTCGGTCTGATCCCCGAAGGCCACGAAGTCGGCACCGCCGAGATCCTCTTCGCACGTCTCGACGCCGCCAAGAAGCTGGAAGAGGTCGAAGGCTTCTACAAGGCCCGTCAGGAAGCTGAGGCACCCAAGAAGGCGCCCATGCCCGAGGTCCCCGAAGTTCCCGAGATCGTCATCGACGATTTCGCCAAGGTCCAGCTGCGTGTTGCCAAGGTCGTGAACTGCGAGAACGTCCCCAAGTCCAAGAAGCTGCTGCGCTTTGATCTGGATCTGGGCGACCACAAGCGTCAGGTTCTGTCGGGTATTGCCAAGTACTACAAGCCCGAAGATCTGATCGGCCACAATGTTGTCATCGTTGCCAACCTCAAGCCCATTAAGATGATGGGCCTCGAGAGCTGCGGCATGATCCTGTCGGCCAAGTGCGGCGAGGATGACCTGCGTGTCATGTTTGCCGACCACGCCGAGCCCGGCGCTGTTCTGGCCTAAATTGCCATGAAGCTTTTTGATACCCACGCCCACTACGACGACAAGCGTTTTAAGGAAGACCGCGACGAGCTGCTGGCTTCCATGCCGGATCAGGGCGTAAAATATATCACCAATATCGGCTGCGATCTGGAGACCTCCCGCAACACCATCGAGTTGTGCGAAAAGTTCTCCCATGTCTACGGCGCCGTTGGCTATCATCCCCACGAAGCCAAGGACATGAGCGACGAGAATCTGCTGGCCATTGAAAAGATGCTCGCCCACGAAAAGATCCGCGCCTTGGGCGAGATCGGCCTCGATTATCACTATGATTTTTCCGAGCGCGATGTCCAGCGCGAAGCCTTTGCCAGGCAGCTGGAGGTGGCCAAAGCCCATAAGATCCCCGTAGTCATCCACGAGCGCGAGGCCACAAAAGACTGCCTCGACATCCTCCGGGCATCGGGCGTCGACAACGGTGTTGTCCACTGCTTCGGCGGCTCCAAGGAGACGGCAAGGGAACTGCTCAATATGGGCTTCCACATCTCCTTCACCGGTGTCATCACCTTCGATAATGCCCGCAAGGCACTGGAGGTCGTCCCCTACATCCCGGCCGACCGCATCATGGTCGAGACCGACTGCCCCTATCTCACCCCCATCCCCTTCCGCGGCAAGCGCAACCATTCGGGTTATCTGCGCTATACCGTTGAAAGAATGGCCCAGCTGCGCGGAATCTCCGCCGAGGAATGTGCCGCCCTCACCTTCGAGAACGGCGTCCGGTTCTACGGCATCCACGAATAATCATCCGAACCGGGCTGGCTCTCCAGCCCGGTTTTCCGCTTAAAGGAGCAATTCCCATGAACAAACGCATCTGCGATTATGGCTTCACCGTCGGCACCCTGCCCAAGGGTAAGCTGAACAAGATCACCGACGTCCCCGGTGTCACGGTCGGCCACAGCACCATCGATACCGACGAAAACAAGACCGGTGTTACCGTCATCATGCCCTGCCCCGACAACCCCTTTGCCCGCAAGCTGACGGCTGCCGCCTATGTCCACAACGGCTTCGGCAAAACCCAGGGCATCCCCCAGATCGACGAACTGGGCACCCTCGAGACCCCCATTGCCCTGACCAACACCCTCAATATCGGCAAGGTCCACGATGCCATGGTGGGCTATATGCTGGCCCGCTGCGAGGCCGAGGGGGTCAAGTGCACCTCGATCAATCCCGTCGTCGGCGAATGCAACGATTCGATCCTCAACAACATCGCCCTTCGTGCTGTCGAGAAGCACCATGTCCTGCAGGCCATCGAGCAGGCCTGTGCCGACTTTGAAGAGGGCGACATCGGCGCCGGCAAGAGCACCGTCTGCTTCGGCCTCAAGGGCGGCATCGGTTCGGCTTCCCGCCTGATCACCATCGGCGACCGCACCTATACCCTCGGCGTCCTCGTCCAGTCCAACTTCGG
>JAFQKM010000214.1 GCA_017396925.1 Clostridia bacterium | reverse complement strand
TGACGGGTCTGTGCCTGCTGACGGGGCATGGAAGCATCCAGACGTCCGCGGGTCAGGATGCGGCGCTCGATGTCGACATAATAGCCTTCAAAGCAGCCGCCGTCCAGCATCTTCTGCAGATCACTGCAGACCTTATCGAAATCGACGCCCATGGCGCCGGCCATACGGTCGAGCGAGACCTCGCTGCTGTCGCCGATCAAGCGGGCATAACGGCTGTAGCGCTGGGCCTTGCCGAGGATCGACTGACCCCAGAAGGTCAGGGCCAGGCCGGGTGCACCGATGCCGAGGAAGACCATGCTGGAGATCATCAGCGCTTCGGTCAGCCAGTAGTAATCGAGCATCGTGCCGATAAAGGTCATCACACTGGCCAGGCCGCCCAGGAAGGTCAGCACCAGGCCGATATTGCGCAGCAGCTTGCCCTTGGTCAGGGAAAACATCTTCTTCAGCTGCTTGGGCTTGAGGGTCGCACCGATCTCGCCGTCCGAGCTGGTAAAGGGTACATCGGTATAGGACTTGTCCATACGGTAGCCGTTGTTCTTGCGGCCGGTCGTGCGCTTCTGGCCCTCATCGTCGCCAAAGATCTTGATAAACATAAGCACCAGACCCACCGGCCAGAAAAAGACCAGCATTGTGATGATCAGCCACCAGGGAATATTCTTTTTATGTTCCAAGAGACATTGCCTCCTTCGCTTTGCATACTTCTCTTTTCCCTCTTTAGACGGGCGCATCCTCAAAAGGTTCCCGCCTGCGTTAAACTACTGAAATTATAGCATTTTGAAAAAGGCTTGTCGATAGCATTAAAAGACTCTTAATCTTTTTTATCCTCGCTTTTAATAAAAGGCATTCTGATAAATACCGATGTATTTATCGATTTTTCCATTTTGACTTCCCCCGTTTCCTGTTTCAAAATAGAATCAGAAAACAGTAACTTTAAGGAGAAACCGAATATGTCTATTTCCCTTCCCGAACATTTTGAAGACTTTTCCGCCGCCCAGCAGAAGGGCTTCCTGGCCATCAAGGAGCTGAAGGAGCAGGGCAAGCAGGTCTGCGGCTCCTTCTGCCAGTATACCCCGGCCGAGATCATCATGGCCGCCGGCCTCTATCAGGTCGGCCTCTGCGGCCGCAGCCATCTGCCCATCAAGACGGCCGAGACCCAGCTGCCGGCCAATCTCTGCCCCCTGATCAAGGCCAGCTATGGCCATGCACTGGAGCAGAGCTGCCCCTATGCCTACTTCTCCGATGTCGTTGTCGGCGAGACCACCTGCGACGGCAAGAAAAAGATGTATGAGCTGCTGAGTGAGCTCAAGCCCATGCAGATCATCCATCTGCCCAACCTGCCCGATTACGAACGCTCGCTGGAAATGTGGACCGAAGAGCTGCGCGCCTTCACCCGCGGCCTCGAGCAGAAGTTTAACATCACCATCACCGATGATATGCTCAACGAAGCCATTGAATGGTGCAACAAAGAGCGTGTACAGACCGCCCGTATCTATGAACTGGGCAAGTATGATCCCCCTGCCATCACCGGCTGGAATATGTCCAACATCATGGAGGGCGAACAGTATCTCTTCGACCGTGAAGAGAAATATCAGAAGCTGCAGAACATCCTCGACCAGTGCGAGGCCGATTGGCACGCCGGCAAGGGCCCCTTCGAGCCCGATCCCTGCCGTCCCCGCATCATCGTTTCGGGCAGCGGTCTGGCTGCTGTCGGCCACAAGACCATCAAGACTCTGGAAGAGCTGGGCGGATGCATCGTCTGTTATGAAGGCTGCAGCGGTATTTCCTCCCGCCGCCGTCTGATCGACGAAGACCGCAGCCGCGATCCCATGGTTCGCATCGCCGAAAAATATATCGAGGTCCCCTGCGCCGTTGTATCCCCCAATACCCGCCGTATGCAGCAGATCGAAGACACCATCGACGAATGGAAGGCCGACGGCTATCTGGCGCTGACCCTGCACTCCTGCAATCCTTTCGCCATCGAGACCGAGAATGTCCGCCGCGTCTGCGAAAAGAAGGGCATCCCCATGATCCATGTTTCCACCGACTTCACCCCCGGCGACGAAGGCCAGATCCGCACACGTCTGCAGGCCTTCGTTGAGATGATCCGTGCCAAGAAGGAGGCCAAAGCTCATGAATAAGCTCGAACTGAAAAAGGCCATTGAGGCCTGCCATGCCAAGGGTCAGAAGGTTGCTCTGAGCTTCTGCGCCCATGTTCCCAACGAGATCCTGGAAGCCGCCGGCTTCTGCTCGATGCGCATTTTCCACATCAATGATATCGTCGACACCTCCGAGCGTGCCCTGCCCCGCAACGTCTGCCCCGCTGTTAAGGAAGTCTACTGCCTGCTGGAAGACGAGGCCATCAAGGAAGCCGACCTGATCATCACCGAAAGCTCCTGCGACGGTAAGAAGAAGATGTACGAGCTGATCACCGCCCAGGACAAGGTCTATTACTATCAGGTTCCCCAGGGCAACGAACGCGACTATGTCCGTCCTCTGCTCCGTTCCGAGGCCAACTATATGATCAAGACCCTCGACAAGCGCTTCGGCGCCAAGGTCACTGCCGACAGCCTGCGTGAGGCCGGCAAGGTCTCCAATGCCGAGCGCGAAGCCGTTATGGCCCTCATGGATCTGCAGAAGAGCGTTCCCCCTGTCACCACCGGCCTCGAGATCTACAAGGCCTGGGAGGATGCACAGCTGATCCCCGATCGCGCCGAGCGCACAGCCCAGCTGCTGGCTGCCCGCGACCGTCTGGCCCAGTCGGGTGCCAAGGCACCTCAGGATGCCAAGCGCATTCTGGTCACCGGATGCCCCATCGGCGGCGTTTACGAAAAGGTCCTGACCTCTGTCGAGGCTGCCGACGGCGTTGTTGTCTGCTTCGAAAACTGCGAGTTTGCCAAGGTCAATCTGCGCCACCTCGACACCGAGGCCGAGGATATGATCGAGGCTCTGGTCGACTGCTACCAGAACACCCCCTGCGCCATCATGGGCGACAACGGTCGCCGCTTCGCTCTGCTCAAGAAGCTGGCAGAGGAATACAAGGTCGACGGTATCCTCGATATCGCCCTGACCACCTGTCACGCCTACACCGTCGAGCGTGAGAAGATGCATCGCTTCTGCGGCGAACTGGGTATCCCCTACCTCTTCCTCGAGTCTGACTATGCCGACACCGACGCCGGCCAGATGAAGACCCGTATTGCCGCTTTCGTCGAGCTGCTGTAAGTTATATCAACTCAAAAGCAACTATACAAAAAGGCCGCCC
>JAFQKM010000213.1 GCA_017396925.1 Clostridia bacterium | reverse complement strand
CCATGATAACATACCTCCTGAATTAGATTTACATTATTATTTTACCATGAAAAAATAAAATTGCAATCATTTCACGCAAATATCTTGCGGCTTTTTGTAAACAATACTACCAAAAAGCAAGGGAGGAATTTGTGTGAAAGAGCTTAAACCTTTGGGCAACAATATCCAGATGTCGGTGCCCCATGAAAACCGTTTCGGCGGCGCCGCCAAGGGGGGCGGAAGCGGGGCTGAAACCGGGATGAAAACGGAGGGGCAGCCATGAGCGAAAGCGCCTTTTCGGCATCTGCCCGGCGCTGCCTGGTGGCCGCGTTTACGGCCGCCCGTGCGATGGGGCACAGCTGCCTCGGCTCCGATCATCTGCTGCTGGGGCTCTGTTCGGCCGGCGACGAGCGGGTCTGCCGGGTGCTGTCGGGCCGCGGCATCACCCAGAGGATGCTCGAGCAGCGGCTGGGAGGCAGAAAGGGGGCGTCGGGCTTTGGCGCCGAGATCTCCCGCGAGGCCGCCGTCATCCTCGAGCAGGCCGCCCGGGGGCCGTCGGGCGACGGCAAAGGGGGCGGCGTCATCCTGCCCGAACATATCCTGGCCGCCATCCTGCGCGATCCGGGCTGCAGCGGCTATGCCCTGGTCTGCGCCTGCGACGCCGATCCCGGCCTGCTGCTGGCCGACCTGTGCCGTCCGCTCCAGCCGCTCAGGCCGCGAAAGACGCGCAATGCCGAGCCCAAGCTGCTCAATCAGTACGGCGTCGATATGACGGCCCTGGCCCGCAAGGGGGAATACGATCCCCTCGTGGGGCGGCAGAAGGAGCTCGACCGGGTGCTGCGGGTGCTCTGCCGCCGGCGCAAGGCCAATCCCGTATTGCTGGGCGAGGCCGGCGTGGGCAAGACGGCCATTGCCGAGGGGCTGGCCTGCGCCATTGCCGACCGCCGCGTACCCCTGCCCCTGCGCGAGATGCGCCTCTATGCCATCGACATGGCCACCGTGGTGTCGGGCACCAAATACCGCGGCGAGTTTGAAGAAAAGATCCGCGCCATCCTGCGCGAGGCCGTGGCCTGCGGCGATATCATCCTCTTTATCGACGAGCTGCACACCATCGCCGGGGCCGGCGCCGCCGAAGGGGCCATCGATGCCGGCAACATCCTCAAGCCCCTGCTGGCCCGGGGCGAGCTGCGCATCCTCGGGGCCACCACCCCGGCCGAATACCGAAAGTATATCGAAAAGGACGCCGCCCTCGAGCGGCGCTTCCAGCCCATCGACGTCTGCGAGCCCGACCGCAGCGCCACCATGGCCATCCTGCGGGCCTCGGCGGCCCTCTGCCGCCGGCATTACGGCCTCGAGGTGGCCGACGATCTGCTGGGGGAGGTCGAACGCCTGTGCAGCCGTTATCTGCCGGCCCGCCGCTTTCCCGACAAGGCCATCGATGTGCTCGACGAAGCCGCGGCGCTGGCACTGACCGAAGGACGGCGGCAGGTCGGGCGCGGCCATATCCGCACCGTCGTATCCCAGATGAGCGGCCTGCACAGCCTGCTCGAGCGGCGGCAGATCGATCCTGCGGCGCTGGAAAAACGGCTGAATGAAAGGGTATTCGGGCAGGGGGAAGCCATATCGGCAGCCGTTTCGGCGGCCTCGGCGGCCATGGCCTTTCCCGGGCAGCGCACGCGGCCGCAGGGGGTCATGCTCTTCTGCGGCCCCAGCGGCACCGGCAAGACCCTGCTGGCACGGGAGCTGGCGTCGGCCCTCTTCGGCAGTGCCGACGCCCTTGTGCGGTTCGACATGAGCGAATACCGCGAGCCTCATTCCCTCTCGCGGCTGATCGGCGCGCCGCCGGGCTATACCGGCTACGGCACGGGCGGCCTGCTCACCGAGGCTGTGCGCCGCCGGCCCTTTTCGGTTCTGCTCTTCGACGAGGTGGAAAAGGCCCATCCCGAGGTCCTCGGCCTGCTGCTCCAGCTGCTGGAGGATGGCCTGCTGACCGACAGCGAGGGCCGCAAAGCCGATTTCCGCAGCGCCCTCATCATCCTGACCTCCAATGTGGGCGGCAGGCGCTCGGAGGGCATCGGCTTCGGCAGCCATGGGGAAGACGGCCTGCGCCGCGCGCTGGGGCAGGTCTTTGCCCCCGAGCTGCTGGGCCGCATCGACCATATCGTGCGCTTCCGCCTGCCCGACGAAGCCGACCGCACCCGGATCGCCGCCTGTGCCCTGGCCGCCTTTGCCGAAAGCCTGGGGCAGGAGGGCATCGCCCTGCGCTGGGACGAAAGCCTGCCTGCCGCCATTGCCCGAAGGGCCGCAAGCGGACGGGAGGTGCGCACCCTGCTCCATCGGGAGGTCGAAGGCCCGGCCGCCCGCTGCTGTCTGGGTGAGGGGCGCCCCAATGCCCTCCATATCTCCTGCCGGGAGGGAAAGATCACGGTGGAAGCCGCCGCGCCGGTATAAAGAAAGCCCCCGATGGGTCTCATCGGGGGCTTTTGCCGTCTGCCGCACGGGCAGATATGCTTATCCTCACTTGAGTTTGTTGTCGACCTTGGCGCTGTCGCCCAGATCGTTGATCTGGTTCTGCAGGTCGCTTTCAATGGCGTCTTTCATCTCGGCGATGGTGGGCAGGCCGCCGCAGGCCAGCAGATCGTCGCGGGCGGCGGGATCATAGGTGTAGGCGGCGGTTTCCCAGTGCTCACCATCGTGGGTGATGTCGACGGCACAGAGGGCATCATCGCCCATGGAAATGGTCATGCGTCCGCCCTCGATGGCGGACGAGACCAGGATGTTTTCGGTGGCAAAGCAGCTTTCTTCGGTGCCTTCCTTATCATAGACCATCGAGGCCAGCAGGCGTTCGAGGGCGTCGCGGGCGGCGTCGTCCAGCTGGCCGAGGCCGATGTTTTGGGGAGAATACAGGCGGCTGTCGTAGGGCACGCGGAAGGAAACGGCGGTGTTTTCGGGATCGATCTGTGCCAGCGCGGCGTCGAAGGCTTCGGCGCGGGCCTTGTGAGCCTGATGGTCGCGCAGCAGCAGAACGCCCTGCCGGACGCCGACGCCCAGCAGCAGGATGAGCAGCAGGGCGATGGGCAGTTTGAAGCGGTTCAGTTTTTCTTTCATAATTCCTCAATCAAAAATCAGTAGGCGGGGATGCTCAGTAGTTCAGATAGGCGCTGCGGTCGAGGCTGCGCAGCTGGATAGCCTCGGCGATGTGGGGGATATCGATCTGCACGCTGCCTGCGAGATCGGCGATGGTGCGGGCCAGGCGCAGCAGCTTGTCGTGGGAACGGGCGGTCAGGCCCAGGGTATCAAAGGCCTTGCGCAGCAGGTCGCGTGCGCCGTCGGTGGGGGTGCAGTAGGCCGCCATCAGCGCCGGAGGCAGCTGGGCGTTGCAGGTGATGCCCAGATCCCGATAGCGGTCGAGCTGGATGGCGCGGGCCGCCGTGACGCGCTTTAAAATCTCGGCCGAAGGCTCTTCCTCGGTACGGCGCGACAGGCTGTCGTAGTCGACGGCCGGGACATTGACATGGATATCGATGCGGTCGAGCAGGGGACCCGATACACGGGACATATAATTGCGCACCGACTGAGCCGTGCAGGTGCACTTGCCGCCCGGCTGGCCGAAATAGCCGCAGCGGCAGGGATTCATGGCGCAGACCAGCATGATGTGGCCGGGATAGGTGCGGCTGCCCGATGCGCGGGAGATGGTGATCTGCCCGTCCTCCAGCGGCTGGCGGAGGGCTTCCAGGGTCGATTTGGAAAACTCGGGCAGCTCGTCGAGGAACAGAACGCCGTTGTTGGCCAGCGAGATCTCGCCGGGACGGGGCGTACTGCCGCCGCCGGCCATACCGACGGCCGAAATGGTGTGATGGGGGGCGCGGAAGGGCCTTGCCGTCACCACAGGATGGGCGGAACTCAGCAGACCGGCCACCGAATAGACCTTGGTGGTCTCCATGGCTTCTGCGGCCGTCAGATCGGGCAGGATGGAGGGGAGGGCCTTGGCAGCCATGCTCTTGCCCGAACCGGGCGGGCCGATCAGCAGGATATTGTGTCCGCCGGCTGCGGCGATCTCCATGGCGCGCTTGACGGCCTTCTGGCCCATGATGTGTTTGAAATCGGGATGGATGCCCCGGGTGGGCACGAAGGAGGCCGAAGGCAGAGGCTGCAGGGGGGCGCGGTCGGTCAGATGATCGACCAGCTCGTGGATATTGCCCACGGGATAGACGTCGATGCCGGCCACATTGGCGGCCTCGTCGGCATTGCCGGCCGGCAGAAAGACCGAGCGCATACCGGCCTCTTTGGCGGCCAGCACCATGGGCAGTACGCCGGTCACGGGGCGCACATCGCCGGTCAGCGACAGCTCGCCCAGAAAGCAGGCGTCTTCGGGCGGCGGCTCGATCTGCCCCGAAGCCGCCATGATGCCCACCAGAATGGCCAGATCATAGACGGGGCCTTCCTTTTTGAGGTTGGCGGGCGCCAGATTGACCGTGATGCGGCGGAAGGGGAAGGCATAGCCGCTGTTTTTCATGGCGGCATGCACACGCTCCTGGGATTCCCGAACCGATGTGTCGGGCAGGCCGACGATATTGAAATGGGCCATGCCGGGGGACAGGTCGCACTCGCAGACGACCGGACGGCCCTCGATGCCCAGAATACCGGAGGTATTGATTTTAACGACCATAAGGCCACCTCGCAATCAAAAATAGAAACAAGTGTTTGGTTTTATTATACTGTATCGGTCGATAAATAGCAAGACAGCCGGCGGAAAAAGTAAGAAATGCCGCGCGGTTACTGCGCGGCATTTCGGATATCCTGTAAGGTCAGATCATTCAGAAATTCATCGGTTTTGGGACGGCTGAGGTTCTGATAGACGACTTTTTTGCGGTAGTGGGCATATTCGGTCTCCCCTTCGGCGATTGCGGCGACTTCATGGCTGCCGCTCAGCCGGGAACGGGTGGCCAGCTTTTCGTTGGTGTAGACATCGGCGATCCACGGGTCGCCCACCGGTACATAGCCCTGCTGCGTATCCAGCCGTAGAAAGACCAGCTTGGGGCCATTGAGGGCCGAGTTGAAGTCATGGCGCAGGGGAGAGGGGGCGGTCAGCTCGACATCGACGGTTTTGCCTTCTTCCGATAGGTGGGCGGTGTAGGTCGGCTCAACCGGAAAATGGATGGGAAAAGGGCCGCCCATATCGCCCTTGAGGGCTTCGGAAGGGGTGAACTGCCCGTCGCGGCCGTATTCGCCGACCAGGATACGGTCGGAAGCGGCGACCAGACTTTCAAGGCCGCTGTATTGGGGCACGGCATAGTCGAAGATCAGGGTCTCGCCCTCCAGCTCGACGGTCTCTTTGATGACGATATCGAGATCGCCGCCGGAAGCCTCGGGCTGCCAGATGCGTATGGGGCGCTCGAACAGACAGTAGAGCAGGAAAAAGGCCGCCAGCAGGGTCAGGCCGGTGCGGAGCGTCTTTCGGAAAATGGGGTACATATCGCAGCTCCTTTCCATATCAATGATATTTTTTATTACTTGCAACTTAAGTATATCACGGTATAGGCCGCCTGTCAAGCAGGACAGAGCTTTCCGCCCAAACCCCTCAAAATACTTCATGATGATAAAGAAAACGGAAGAAAGACGGGGGATTTATAAAATTTTCATATCGAAATTATTCGGAAAGGAGTTTACATCCCCCATAAACTTTGATAAAATAAATGTGGTTTAGGGTTTTTTATTTTTAACCATAAAATTATGAAGGAGGAGAAATCCCATCATGGTAGTAAGAAAAATGAAAACTATGGATGGTAACGAAGCTGCCGCTCACGTTTCGTATGCATTTACAGACGTAGCTGCTATCTTCCCCATCACACCTTCGTCCCCCATGGCTGACTATACCGATCAGTGGGCTGCCAACGGTCTGAAGAACATCTTCGGCCAGGAAGTCCGTCTGGTTGAGATGCAGTCCGAGGGCGGCGCAGCCGGTGCTGTTCACGGCTCCCTGGCTGCCGGTGCTCTGACAACCACATACACAGCCTCTCAGGGCCTGCTGCTGATGATCCCCAATATGTACAAGATCGCCGGCGAGCTGCTGCCCTGCGTCATCCACTGCTCGGCTCGTGCTTTGGCTTCCCACGCTCTGTCGATCTTCGGCGATCATCAGGACGTTATGGCTTGCCGCCAGACCGGCTTTGCAATGCTGGCTTCCACAAACCCCCAGGAAGCTATGGACCTCGGCGCTGTTGCTCACCTGGCAACAATTAAGGGCCGCGTTCCCTTCCTGCACTTCTTCGATGGTTTCCGTACATCCCACGAGATCCAGAAGATCGCGATCTGGGACTATGAAGACCTGAAGGAAATGGTCGACATGGACGCTGTTAAGGCTTTCCGCGACCACGCTCTGAATCCTGAGCATCCCGTCCAGCGCGGTACAGCTCAGAACCCCGATATCTTCTTCCAGGCTAAGGAAGCTTCCAACAGCTTCTACAACAACCTGCCTGCCATCGTCGAAGAGTACATGGGCAAGGTCAACGAGAAGATCGGCACAAACTACGGTCTGTATGACTACTACGGCGCAGAGGATGCCGAGGACGTCATCATCGCTATGGGCTCTGTCGTTGACACAATCGAAGAAGTCATCGACTACAAGATGGCTCAGGGCGAGAAGGTCGGTCTGGTCAAGATCCGCCTGTTCCGTCCCTTCGTCGCTTCCAAGTTCGCTGCTGCTCTGCCCAAGACAGTCAAGCGCATCGCTGTTCTGGACCGCACCAAGGAGCCCGGCTCCATGGGCGAGCCCCTGTATCAGGATGTCGTAACTGCTCTGGCTACAGAAGGCGTCAAGGTCGACGTTCTGGTCGGCGGCCGTTACGGTCTGGGTTCCAAGGATACACCTCCTTCGAACATCTTCGCCGTTTACGAGAACCTGAAGGCTGCAGAGCCCAAGAAGAACTTCGTCGTTGGTATCAACGATGACGTTACAAACCTGTCTCTGGAAATCAAGCCCGCTCCCGACACCGCTGCTGCAGGCACAGTTTCCTGCAAGTTCTGGGGTCTGGGCGGCGATGGTACTGTTGGTGCCAACAAGAACTCCATCAAGATCATCGGTGACCACACAGACAAGAAGGCTCAGGCTTACTTCGCATACGACTCCAAGAAGACCGGTGGTATCACAGTTTCCCACCTGCGCTTCGGTGACAACCAGATCAAGTCTCCCTACTACATCACCCAGGCAGACTTCGTCGCTTGCCACAACCCCTCCTATGTCGGTAAGTACGACATGGTCGAGGATGTTAAGCCCGGCGGTACATTCCTGCTGAACACACAGTGGACACCCGCTGAAGTTGAGGCTCACCTGCCCAACAAGATGAAGGCTTACATCGCCAAGAACAACATCAACTTCTATACAGTTAACGCGATCGACCTGGCCCGCGAGATCGGCATGGGCAAGCGTACCAACACAATCCTCCAGTCTGCATTCTTCAAGCTGGCCGACATTATTCCCATCGAGGAAGCTGTTGGCTACATGAAGGCAGCTGCCAAGAAGTCCTACAGCAAGAAGGGCGAGGATGTTGTCCAGATGAACTACAAGGCGATCGACGCCGGCGTAGACGCTCTGGTCAAGATCGATGTTCCTGCTGCATGGGCTGATCTGGCCGACGACACAGTCGCTCCCGTTGTCAAGGGCAACAGAGCTGACCTGGTCAAGTTCGTCGAGGAGATCCTGATCCCCGTCAACGCGCAGAAGGGCGACAACCTGCCCGTCTCCACATTCGTTGGCCGCGAAGACGGTACATTCCCCTCCGGCTCCGCTGCTTACGAGAAGCGCGGCGTTGCAGTTGACGTTCCCGCTTGGGACGCACAGAAGTGCATCCAGTGCAACCAGTGCGCAATCGTCTGCTCGCATGCTACAATCCGTCCCTACGCTCTGAATGCTGACGAAGTCAAGAATGCTCCCGCAGCTATGGCTACAAAGCAGATGATCGGTAAGGGCTGTGAAGAATATCAGTTCACAATGACCATTTCTCCTCTGGACTGCATGGGCTGCGGCGTCTGCGTCGGTGCTTGCCCCGTTGGCGCTCTGTCGATGGTTCCCCAGGAGTCTCAGGCCGCTCAGCAGGAAGTCTTCGACTACTGCGTCGAGAACGTCACCGAGAAGGAACTGCCCTTCGCAGTTTCCACAGTTAAGGGCTCTCAGTTCAAGCAGCCCCTGCTCGAGTTCTCCGGTGCTTGCGCAGGCTGCGTTGAGACAGCTTATGCCCGTCTGATCACACAGCTGTTCGGCGATAGAATGTATGTTGCCAACGCTACAGGCTGCTCCTCCATCTGGGGTGGTTCCGCTCCCGCTATGCCCTACACAGTCAACAAGGCTGGCAAGGGTCCCGCTTGGGCCAACTCCCTGTTCGAGGACAACGCCGAATACGGCCTCGGTATGGCTACAGCCGTTAAGCAGATGAGACTGCGTCTGAAGAACCAGCTGGCTGAGCTGGCTGCTAAGGCTGAGTGCGAGGATGTCAAGGCTGCTGCACAGAACTGGATCGACAATATGTACGATGCAGCTAAGTGCGAAGAGGCCATCAAGGTCCTGCTGCCCATCATCGAGAAGGGCGCCCAGGATGGCTGCGATCTGTGCAAGGCCATCTACGAGAATAAGGACTTCCTGCAGAAGAAGTCCATCTGGATCTTCGGCGGCGACGGCTGGGCTTACGATATCGGTTACGGCGGTCTGGACCATGTCCTGGCTTCCGGCGAGGATATCAACGTCTTCGTCTTCGACACAGAAGTTTACTCCAACACAGGTGGTCAGGCTTCCAAGGCTACCCAGATCGGTCAGGTTGCTCAGTTCGCAGCTGCCGGTAAGGAAATCGCCAAGAAGGATCTGGCTGCTATCGCAATGCAGTACGGCTACGTCTACGTTGCTCAGGTCGGCATGGGCTCCAACCAGCAGCAGACAGTCAAGGCTCTGGTCGAGGCTGAAAGCTACCATGGTCCCTCGCTGGTCATCGGTTACGCTCCCTGCGAGATGCACTCCATCAAGGGCGGCATGACCAACTCCCAGAAGGAGATCAAGAAGGCTGTCGAAGCCGGCTACTGGCATCTGTTCCGTTTCGATCCCAGAGTTGCAGCTGAGGGCAAGAATCCCTTCGTCCTCGACTCCAAGGCTCCCACAGGCTCTTATCAGGACTTCATCAAGAACGAAGCCCGTTACACACGTCTGGTCGGCACATTCCCCGAGAGAGCTGAGCGTCTGTTCAAGCTGGCTGAGGAAACCGCTAAGGCTAAGTACGAGCGTCTGGCTAAGAAGGCTCAGGACTAATCTCCTCCCTTCCGCGCTGAAGTTCACAGCTTAAATCAACATCAAGGCCCCGCCGAGTGATCGGCGGGGCCTTTTTTTGTCTGACAAAAAATCTGCGGATTTTTTGCCATTTAGGTTGGCTCCGCGTTGCGACGCGGATTTCGCCGGTTTTCTGCGGAAAACACGGCGGGTTCGTGTGTTTTTCCCCGGCGCATGTCCGTGGAAAAACCAATTACAAACAAAAGGGTAAATACGGAACTTCTGATGATTTGTAAGATTCTAAGGAGAGATCGGCGGGGCTTTTTTGTCTGTTTACGGGGAACAAACGGCCTTCGGGCTGCGTCTGAACAGTAACACGGTTTCCGATATACAATCCGGCGAAAGTATGTTATAGTATATCCATACTACTGTGTTAAAGGAGCGTTTATATATGAAACTGATATCCTGGAATGTCAACGGTCTGCGCGCCTGCGTCGGCAAGGGCTTTACCGATTTTGTGGCCGCGGCCGATCCCGATATGCTCTGCCTGCAGGAGACCAAGCTGCAGGCCGGCCAGATCGATCTTGACCTGCCCGGCTACCACCAGTTCTGGAATTATGCCGACAAGAAGGGCTATTCGGGCACCGCCATCTTCACAAAGGCCCAACCCATCGCCGTCACCTATGGCCTGGGCATCGACGAGCACGACCACGAGGGCCGTGTCATCACAGCCGAGTATGACGATTTCTATCTGGTCTGCTGCTATACCCCCAACGCACAGGACGGCCTCAAGCGCCTCGACTACCGTATGCAGTGGGAAAACGATTTCCGCGCCTACCTCTGCGCACTGGACGGGAAAAAGCCGGTCATCCTCTGCGGCGACCTCAATGTTGCCCACAAGGAGATCGACCTCAAGAATCCTTCCTCCAACCGCAAAAATGCCGGCTTTTCGGATGAAGAGCGCGGCAAGATGACCGAGCTGCTGGGGGCCGGCTTTGTCGATTCCTTCCGCCACTTCTATCCCGACCTGACCGGCGCCTACAGCTGGTGGAGCTATCGCTTCAATGCCCGCAAGAACAACGCCGGATGGCGCATCGACTATTTCATCGTCTCCGAGCGTCTGCGTGACCGCATGGAGGATGCCGTCATCCACAGCGACGTCATGGGCAGCGACCATTGCCCGGTCGAGCTGCTGTTAAAATGATGCGCGCATCCCGCGGCACAAAGCTGGCCCTCTACAGCGCGGCCCACTTCTGGGTCGACCTCAGCTGTGCCTTTCTGGTCTTCCGCACGATGGCAGATGCGGGGGATCTGGCTTTGTGCCTGCTCTTTTATAATTTCTGTGCCTTTGCCCTGCAGATGCCCTTAGGCCTGCTGGCCGATAAGCTCGACCGCAACGGCTGGGCAGCCGCCGGCGGCTGCCTGCTGGTGGCGCTGGCCTATCTGAGCCAGATCCCTATGCTGACCGCCGTGACGGCCGGTGTGGGCAACGCCCTCTTTCATCTGGGCGGCGGCATCGATGTGCTCAACCACAGCCAAACCAAGGCAGCGGCGCTGGGCGTATTTGTCTCGCCGGGTGCGCTGGGCCTCTTTATCGGCACCCGATGGGGCCACGGCACATCCCCCGATCTGTGGATCGCCCCTGTGGGGCTGATCCTGCTGGCCATTGCGACCCTGATGCTGGCAGGCAAGCCTTCGGGCAACGCCCCCATCGACCCGACGCCGGCGCGCGGCTATGGGCCGCTGATCCCCCTCTTTCTGGTGGTCGTCCTGCGCGCCTATATGGGGATGCAGCAGAGCTTCCCATGGAAGGGCGAGGGGAACTGGGCGGTCGCTCTGACCCTTGCGCTGGTGCTGGGCAAGACGGCCGGCGGATTTCTGGCCGATCGGCTGACCCCGCGCAAGGCGTCCCTGCTCTCCCTTTCGGCGGCAGCCATGCTCTATCTCTTCGGTTCGACGCCCATCTTGGGCACGCTGGCCGTCTTCTGCTTCAATATGACCATGCCGATCACCCTCTGGGCGGCGGCCAAGGTGACGCCGGGAGCCAAGGGCTTTGCCTTCGGCCTGCTGACCTTTGGCCTTTTCGTCGGCTATCTCCCGGCATGGATGGGATGGCCGAGCCTGCTGGGCAGCCCGATCGCACAGGCGCTGGCCGCCCTGCTTAGCCTTGCTCTGCTGTGGTGGCCGCTGGGACGGGAGGAGATCGCATGCTGAAGATCCTTGCCGTCTCTCTGCTGCTCACCCTGCTCTTTGAAGGGGGATTCGCCCTGCTGTGGGGCCTGCGCGGCAAGCGGGAGCTGACCCTTATCGCGCTGGTCAATATCCTCACCAATCCGGCCGTGGTGCTGGCCCACCATACCGCCGTCGGCCGATTCGGCTGGCCTCAAGTGCCGGTGACGGCGGTGCTGGAGCTGGCTGCTGTTTTGACCGAGGGATTCTGGCTGCGGGCCTGTTCGGAACAGCTGAAAAATCCGTTTCTGTTTGCCATTCTGGCCAATGCCTTCAGCTACGGCCTTGGACTTTTGCTTTTTTAAGGAGGATAACCATGAAAAAGTTTGTGACTCTGCTTTGGATGGCCATGCTGCTGTCCTGCCTGACCATCGCCGCCCATGCCGACGTCATTTTCGGCCCGGTGGCCTATATCGTCTTCTACTGGCCGTGGATCCTGCTGGCCATCGTCCTGTTCATCACATGGCGGATCCTGCGCCGATACCGCAGAAAATAGGAGGGAATAACCCATGAAAAGATTATCGACATTGCTTCTGATCATCGCCATGCTGGCAGCGCTGACCGCGCCGGTCTATGCCGATGTGCTGTGGGAGCCGGACAACAGCTTTTATGAAAAACATCACGAAGATTGTGAATATCTGGGCCGACGCCATATGGTCAACAGTCCTGAGGGCTATATCACGGTGTGGGATGCCCCCGATGGCTCGATGGTCAAGGGTCAGTTTGAAAACGGCGCAAAACTGTGGGTATATTGGCTCTATGAAAATTGGGGCGTGATTGGTCATCGGGATGGCGAGGAGAGAATCGAAGGCTGGGTCGATATGGACGAAATGACCCTGCTCTATGACCATACCGCCTTTGCCGAAGACTACAAGGACCAGATCAAGCCCTATAACGGCGAGTTTGCCGATTACAAGGGCACCGACAAGGTTTTTAATTTCTATGAATACCCCGGTGCGCCCGAGATCAGCCATTGGCTTAAAGCGACCACCAAGATGGTGCCCGAGCTGACCGGCATCTATGACGACGGTGAAAGCGTGATCCAGTCGGTCTTTGTCGATGAAAACGGCCTGACCTGGGGCTATCTGGGTTATTACTACGGCCGGCTCAACGCCTGGTTCTGCCTCGACGACCCCGACGGCGTCAACGATGAGAAGCAGACCGACTTCCCCCTGCGTGAGGTCGAATACGAAAACCTGTATGCAGCCAAAGCACCGGTCATGCCGGGAAAGGCCTACCTGCCCTACGGACTGGTGGGCGGCATCGTCGCCGCGACCGGCGGCCTCCTGACCCTCTTCTTCAAAAAGAAAAAGCGCGGATAAAAGAAAACGCCACCCTGTATCGGGTGGCGTTTTTTGATTTTACCATTCTTTCAGCTGCACATTGGCCGGCAGAACGACCGTCATCCAGTAGTTGACGCGGAAGACCGGTTTGCCGTTCTGGATCGTGGGGTCGGCATACTCGGTACGCAGATTAAGACGGAAGCCGCGGTCGAGCAGCAGTTCGACGAAGAGATCGCGAACCAGCTCGGCCATTGCAACAGACTGCACCTGACTTGCCAGATCCTGCAGGTCGAGGTCGGCATAGTTCAGCAGCGGCCGTGCACCCTGATGGCCTCCGGAACCGGCATAAAAGCCGGTGTTGGTGACAAAGCACCACAGGTCGTGGCGCTCCTCCTTGGCGCGGCGGCGGTCGGCGGCAAAACGGTCGGCCTGCATGGTCGGGCGAAGCACATCCTCTTCGATGCGGCGGCGGATGGCCTCCAGCAGCTCGGGATGTTCCCTGCGGACCTTCTCCTGAAAGGCGATCTGCTCGTGCAGCGCGTTGGAATACGCCACCGATACGGTGACGGTCAGCAGGCGGCCGTAGGTACAGACGGCCTCGCGGCCATGGAAGCCGGGATCCTGTGTGGGATCGGCAAAACAGACGAGCTCGTCGGTATAGGTGATGCCGTTGGGCAGGCTGTTCAGCAGTTCGGTATACTGCCGGGGAATATCGCCGTCGGCCGGCATCCGGCGGTCTTTCCATTTGCCCAGCCAGTTTTTGTGGATGGTTTCCTGGCGCAACCCATAGCGGAAGGCATAAAAAACCGACTGGCCGGGGTATTTGCATACCGTGCGGCGGACCGAATCGAGAAAGGTGCGGCGGCTGCTTAACAGCTCGAGCGTATTGTATTTTTCGGGCAGATTCATCTTTATAGCTCCTTCAGGATCTCGGCGCGCTTGGTATCATATTCATCGCGGGTGATCAGACCCTTGGTATAGAGGTTCTGCAGCTCCTGCAGGCGCTGCTCGGCGTCCGAAGCATAGGGAGCCGAAGCAGAGGTGTTGGGATCGAGAAGATCGGGGTCGTCGGTCAGGTCTTCGTATTCGTCCTCGATGATGATCTGACGGGTGTGGCCCTCCTTGCCGAACATGGGGGCGACATTGCCGGCGGTGATAAAGACGGCAACAAGGGTCCAGAAGATGCCGAAGAGGCCGAAGGTGGGGATGGCGATAAAAATACCGACCAGCACAAAGATAATGCCCACGCAGAGGGACAGGATCATGGCCGGTTTGGACGGCTGCACACGCACACGGCGGCGACGCATAAAATCAACTCCTTGGAAAAGATCATTTGCTCTTTAGACGAAGTATAGCACAATTTGTTCCGGAAGAAAACAAAAAGCCGCCTTCAGGCGGCTTTAATAAATTGGTTTTTCCGCGGACATGCGCCGCGGAAAAACACACTATGGTCGGGAAAGATCCCTCGACAGGCTCGGGATGACAGGGGGGTATAAAACAAAAAACTGCCCGGACATGCGCCGGGCAGTTTTTATCCTCTTTGGAATTGGGATGCGGAAACCAGCGGAGCGTTTCCGCACCCAGTCATCATTACTCTTCGTCGTCGGGATCGATATAGTCCTTGTAGGCTTCCTTGACCAGCAGCAGCTGGCCCATGGCGATGAAGGCATTGGTGACGGTGCACAGGCAGGCCAGGATATTGGCCCAGGATGCGTTGGCGATCATGGAAATACCGGCGGCTGTACCAAAGACCGAGGCCAGAATGGTGATGACGGTCATGATCTTGATGATCTTTTTCTTGCTCATTTGGGGTTACTCCTTTGGGTAAAAAGTGCTGGGATATAGAGAAATAAAAACAAAGCGCTGCCCAAAGGCAGCGCTTTAAAAATACTCGAATTAGAGAGCAGCCTTAGCCTTCTCGACCAGAGCGGTGAAGCCCTGAGCGTCTGCGATAGCGATCTCGGAGAGCATCTTGCGGTTCAGTGTGATACCGGCTCTCTTCAGGCCGTTCATGAAACGGGAGTAGTTGATGTCGTTCTGCTTGCAGGCAGCGGAAATGCGGGAGATCCACAGCTTGCGGAAGTCGCGCTTCTTCTGCTTACGGCCAACGTATGCATAGTTGCCGGACTTCATGACCTGCTGCAGAGCCATCTTGTAGTGGTTCTTCTTGGAACCCCAGAAGCCCTTAGCCTGCTTAATGATCTTCTTTCTTCTCTTGCGCGTCATCATTGCGCCTTTTACTCTTGCCATTTTAGTTCTTCCTTTCTAATCTGGGGTCAAGCCTTACATGTAGGGGACAAGGCGCTTGATCTGGGGTGCGACTGTGGAGTCGACATAAGCTTCCTTGCGGAGCTGACGCATCTTCTTTGTGGACTTGCAGCCCTTGATATCGTGGCGTCTCTTAGCGCAGCCACGCTTGATCTTACCTGTCTTTGTCAGCGAGAAACGCTTCTTAGCGCCGCTGTGTGTCTTAATCTTAGGCATGGATTTGTTCTCCTTCTTTATCGGATATTTGCTTATTACTTTTTCTTTTCAGGAGCCAGGAACATCAGCATCTGGCGGCCTTCCAGCTTGGGGGCCTTCTCGATGACGCCGAACTCTGCGCATGCTTCGCCAAAGCGCTTCATGACATCCAGACCGATGTTTGTGTGGGCCAGCTCTCTGCCGCGGAAGCGGATCGAAGCCTTGACCTTGTCGCCGTTGGACAGGAACTTCTGGGCAGCCTTGACCTTGGTTTCGAAGTCATGTGTATCGATCTTAGCCGAAAGTCTGACTTCCTTGATCTCTACGACCTTCTGATTTTTTCTGGCCTCTTTTTCCTTCTTGGCCTGTTCGAAGCGGAACTTGCCGTAGTCCATAACGCGGCATACAGGGGGTTCTGCCTTGGGTGCGATCTTTACCAGATCGAGGTTTCTCTCGGCAGCGACCTCGAGGGCGCGCTGGATGGTGACGACGCCCAGCTGAGAACCGTCGGCGTCAATCAGGCGTACTTCCTTGTCGTTGATCTCTTCATTGATCTGATGCTCTTGAGTGCTAATGCTGAAACACCTCCCAAAAAATTGAAAAAGGAACGGCAGAAATACCGTCCCTAACAAACGCGCCAAAACAGAAAGGCAATCATGCCTTTTGTACAGTGCCATTGTTAACCTCTTCTTCGTGAATGGAGGTGAGGATGGTAGGATCCTGCTTTCTTTTTACGTTGCTTATTATACCACAGGGGCGGCAAAAGTCAACAGGGGAAGATACACAAAATTCACACAAAATACGGTTGCTTTTGAGGCCTTCTTTGATATAATATGCTTATATAAAGGCAAACCAACAATCTGTTTATCGAATATGGAGGAAAATATTATGGATGAATACCTGATCGGTCAGATCATTCCCCTGGAGGATGAAGACGGCAACGAAGTCGAGTTTGAGGTTCTCGACGCCGTCGAGTATGAAGGCACCCACTATCTGGCGCTGGAAAAGGCCGGCCTCGGCGTGGAAGACGACATCGAGCTGCTGATCATGAAGCACGATGCCGAAGAGCCCGAAGTCCTGCTGGTCGTTGATGCTTTCGACGATGAAGACGAATACGACGTCATGTATCAGATCTTTGCCGAGCGTCTCGACGAGATGTACGACGAAGAAGAGGGCGACGAAGAATAAGTCATTGCCGATAAAGCATTAACTATGATATAGAAAAAGTCAATACGGCAATGTCCATAAAAATCACGGAAAAGTTTTGGCATTGCGAAAACGGCTATTCTGTATTATAATAAAGCCAACGACATACAATTAAATAGTCCCATAAATGCTCCCGAAACCGGGATGCGGAACACTTTATTTAACCGCAAAGTGTTGAAAGGGACCTCGTGTTCGTTCCCCGATGGCAGACCTCCCTATGTAGGAAGTTGGGAGCCGTTTAAAGGAAAGATAGAGGACCCACCTGCTGTAGTGGCGGGTTAACTTAAAGACCGCATTCCTGTTTTGGGAGCATTTTTTATGTTTCCCCAAATGGCAGAGGCCATTTGGGGGCCCCTTTTCATTTGATAGATTTTGGGCGGCGAAGCCTTCCAAAATCGACGCCGAACGATCGGCGCGGCGTGCGAGACGCCGTAAATCAGCCCATCGAAACGCTTCGCTGGTTTCTCGGACCAAATTTAAAGAGGTTAAAAAATCTCCGGCGCATTCCGGAGATTTTTTAAAATTTGTAGGGGCGCTTCACGAAGCGCCCGCAAGTCTGGCACTCGATTGCATTATCATTCCTGAAAACATTTCAGAATTTGTTTACAGAATGACGTTATTGACGGCGATTTTCTTTCGCGGTATCATGGGTATACTGAAAATATTCCCAAAGGAGCTGTAGCGTTGAAGCTCAAAAAAATCTTAAAACTGCTGTTTGGCCAGACCGTCTTTATCGTGTTGGCCCTGCTGGTGCAGATCGGCTTTTTCCTGTCGGCCGGCTCGCGCATCATG
>JAFQKM010000212.1 GCA_017396925.1 Clostridia bacterium | reverse complement strand
TGGGCGGCTTTTTCCTGCTTATTTAAAATGATTCCTCTATCAGTTCGAAGCGATCCTGCTGGGCTGCATCGGGATACTTCCCGCGGTCGACCGGGCTGAAGAACATATCAAAGGGCCTGGCCCAGACGGCCTGCTCGCCGTAGAGGGCCTGATAGACCACCAGCTTCTCGCCGGTCTCGGTATGCTCGGCAATGGCCAACAGACGGTATTCTTTGTTCTTGAAATGGCGGTATCTGCCGCCGATACGGATTTCCTGCATGATTTACACCCCCGTGGACAGATGCCTGGGTACGTCGGAGACCGAACTGGCCAGCAGGCTGCGCTCGGCTTCATAGATGCGCTCGGCGATCTGGCGGATCTTGGTGCAGATCCACATATCGGCCGTGGTGCCTTCGGTATAGTCGGCCTCGGCAAACATATCGATGCGGCCGTCCATGCGCATCTGCTCGACCTGCCCCATGGCCTTCCAGTCCCCCTTGGGATAGATGGCAAAGGTCGAGCCGCCCCTTGCCCCCACCAGCGAGAAGGCGGGGATATCGCTGGGGCCGTCGGCAATATAGATCATATTCTCAAAGCGCACGCGGCGCAGGCTTTCGGGCATTTTGGAATTGACGTCGATGTGGGGATTCTGGGGCACTCCCTTGTTGATCTCGAAGATGGCGCGGGTCTTGGAGGTGTTGTCGATGGTATAGCCCAGCTCGCTGATGACGCGCCCCTGGCCGAAATCCTCCTCGATAAACTCACATCCCCAGACGGCCTCGGCATGGTCCATAACGGCCGAGCCGCGGATGATCTCGGCCATGCCGGTGGAGACCACATAATGTTCGACCTTGATGTCGTATTCGCGGTATTTGCTCTCCCCTGCCACCAGCGCCTTGGTGCGCTCGAAGATGTCGGGGATGCCGGGATAAAAGACCAGCTCGCGGCCGTATGCCCGCAGCTTCTGATTATTCAGGCCGGGAAAAATACCCTTTTTCGCACAGTTGATAAAATGATTCAGATAGATCGTCTCGCGGTTGACCTTGACGCGCTGCTCCCGCCAGTATTTGTCGGGCAGGGCGTTGACCTCGTCCCAGAAGGCCCTGGCCTCGACGCCGTATTCCTTGAAGATGGGATCCTGCATATAGCCGTTGACCAGCGTTTTGTCAAAATCCCAGATGACAGCGATGATATTTGCCATGGCGATTCCTCCTTTGATGTGGATTTTGGATAACTTTATTATACTACAGCAAAGGGGCAGTGTAAACCCGGGCTTTTTGGCTCCCCCTTGACGGGAGGGTTGGTTTTGCTTACAATAAAAACAGAAGAAATCCTGATGGAGGTGTCGCTATGGAAGCCGGAATGCACGGTGCCGAACGAAGAAAGAAGATCCTGGAGCTGCTGCGCGCATCGGATGCCCCTCTGTCGGGCGGTGCGCTGGGTACAGCCACAGGGGTCAGCCGTCAGGTCGTCGTGCAGGACATTGCCCTGCTGCGCACCGAAGGCTATGCCATCACGGCCACGGCCCGCGGCTATGTGCTCGACGAGCCCAATACCCCCACCCGCCGCTTTAAGGTCTGCCACACCAACGAGCAGACCGAAGACGAGCTGAACACCATCGTCGATCTGGGCGGCTGCGTGATCGATGTTATGATCAACCACCGCGTCTATGGCAAAATGACGGCGCCGCTCAACATCAAGAGCCGCCGGGATGTGCAGGCCTTCATGCGGGATATCCACAGCGGCAAGTCGATGCCGCTGCTGAACGTCACCTCGGGCTATCATTTCCATACGGTTTCGGCCGAACAGCAGGAGATCCTCGACGAGATCGAGGCTGCTCTGCGGGAAAAGGGCTATCTGGCCCCCCTCCTGCCCTACGAAGAAGCATAATGACATAAAATAAGCCCTCCGGGATCCCGGAGGGCTTTTTTATGCTTTGGGCGGCGCCGCTGTCCAGCGCGGCACAGAGCTGTGTATCATCGGATACAATAACAGGAAGCATAGGATTTCTCCTTCATGGCAGATCAAATGAAAATCCCCGCCACGGATACCCATGGCGGGGATACATAAGCAAGGCTTATTATTCGTTGGTGTAGTTGTCGAAGTAACCCTGGATGTGGACGATGGGTGTGCCCTTATCGCCCGAACCGGAGGTCAGGTCGCACAGAGAACCGATCAGGTCGGTCAGGCGGCGGGGTGTGGTACCCTCGGAAGCCATCTTGCCAACCAGATTGTCGTCCTTCTGCTGGATCTGCTCCTTGATGGCCTGACGCAGAGCCTCGCCCGACAGATGGGCAAACTGGTTGTCGGCCAGATACTTCAGCTTGAGCTCGTTGGGTGTGCCCTCGAGGCCGGCTGTGTAGGCGGGAGAGACGACGGGGTCGGCCAGCTCCCAGATCTTGCCGACGGGATCCTTGAAGGCGCCGTCGCCATAGACCATAACTTCGACCAGCTTGCCGGTCTTTTCGAGGATCTTCTTCTGGATGTCTTCAACCAGATCCTGGCAGGCGCGGGGGAACAGCTTGACCTGATCCTCGGTGGCCTTATTGGAGCCCAGCAGGCCGTAGTTTTCGTTGAAGCCGCTGCCGTTGATGGGGGCATCCATGATCTCGTCGAGGCCGTAGACGCACTTGGCACCGGCAGCCTTCAGGATGCGCTTGGTGCGTGCACGGGTGTGGATATCGCAGCACAGAACATTCTGTGTGTAGTCCAGGATGGCCTTGGGGTTGTTGGCAAAGATGATCTCGGGCTCTGCGCCGCTCTCGCGGATCAGGGTCTCGTAGTATTCGACATAGTCGACACCGGTGAAGGTGTGCTTCTCGTAGCCGAACAGCTCGCGGTACTTGGCGAGGGACAGAACATCCTTATAGGGATCAATGCCCTTCTCGTCCAGCGCATCCAGCGAAACAAGGGGGTTACCGTCTTCGTCGGAGGGGTAGCTGAGCATCAGAACGACCTTCTTGGCGCCCTTGGCGATACCGCGCAGGCAGATCGCAAAGCGGTTACGGCTCAGGATGGGGAAAATAACACCGATGGTCTCGCCGCCCAGCTTGGCGCGGACGTCTTCGGCGATGTCTGCAACACTGCAGTAGTTGCCCTGTGCACGGGCGACAATGGCTTCTGTCATGGCGACAACGTCACGGTCGCGGATGGCATAGCCTTCGGAAGCAGCAGCTTCCAGGACAGAGGTGGTGACGATCTCGACCAGGTCATCGCCGCGGCGAATGATGGGGGCGCGAACGCCTCTGGAAATTGTACCGACTTTACGGCTCATATTCATACACTCCCTTATTATATAAGCAATCGTGGTGGTTTCTTTTAACACATTTTAGTATAACAATCTTTTGGGCACTTGTAAATGCAAAATTACGAAAGATGGGGTGTTTTTTTACTTTTTTGCATATTAACGCCGGCTTTTTCATACCCATGAAACAAAGTCTGGGATCGGAAACCGGGAGGAATGGGCATGAAACAGCAACCCCGCGAGCGCGCCGTGGCGCTTGCTTTATATATCACCGAACACAAGGCCACCGTCCGTGCAGCTGCCGCGGCCTTTGGCATTTCCAAATCGACGGTACACAAGGACGTCACGCGGACCCTCGCCCGTGTGAATCCGGCCCTGTTTGCGGCGAC
>JAFQKM010000211.1 GCA_017396925.1 Clostridia bacterium | reverse complement strand
GGATATAATCGGCCTTCTCTTCGAACTTGTCGCTGGCTGCCAGTGCGATCAGCTCGGCGATCTTTTCCATCTCAGCTTCCTTGAAGCCGCGTGTGGTAACGGCAGGTGTGCCGATACGGATACCGCTGGTGACGGTGGGCTTTGCGGGATCGTTGGGGATGGAGTTCTTGTTGACGGTGATATAGACCTCGTCCAGTCTCTTCTCCAGCTCCTTGCCGGAAATGTTGAAGTTGCGGAGGTCGACCAGCATCAGGTGATTGTCGGTGCCGCCGGAAACCAGACGGAAACCGTGCTTGACCATGGCTGCGGCCAGGGCCTGTGCATTCTTGACGACCTGCTCCTGATAAGCCTTAAACTCGGGCTTGAGGGCTTCGCCGAAGCAAACAGCCTTGGCTGCGATGGTGTGCATCAGAGGACCACCCTGCATACCGGGGAAGATGGCCTTGTCGATCTGCTTGGCCAGCTCGGCCTTGCAGAGGATCATGCCGCCTCTGGGGCCGCGCAGGGTCTTGTGTGTGGTTGTGGTGACGACATCGGCATATTCAACGGGGTTCTGGTGCAGACCGGCTGCGACCAGACCGGCAATATGCGCCATATCGACCATCAGATAAGCGCCGACTTCCTTGGCGATCTCGGAGAACTTCTTGAAGTCGATGGCGCGGGGATAAGCCGAAGCGCCGGCAATGATCATCTTGGGCTTGTGCTCGAGGGCCAGACGGCGGACCTCTTCATAGTCGATCTGCTCGGTCTCGGGATCGAGGCTGTAGGGAACGACGTTGTAGTAGGAGCCCGACATATTGACGGGAGAGCCGTGGGTCAGGTGGCCGCCATGGGCCAGATTCATACCCAGAACGGTGTCGCCGGGCTTGACCAGCGCGAAGTAAACAGCCATATTGGCCTGTGCGCCGGAGTGGGGCTGGACGTTGGCGTGATCGGCACCGAACAGCTTGCACGCACGGTCGCGGGCAATGTTCTCGGCAACGTCGACCTCTTCACAGCCGCCATAGTAGCGCTTGCCGGGATAACCCTCGGCATACTTGTTGGTGAAGCAGGTGCCCATGGTCATCATGACGGCGGGGCTGACGATGTTTTCCGAAGCGATCAGCTCGATGTTTCTCTTCTGGCGGGCCATTTCGGCTTCCAGAGTTGCTGCGATCTCAGGGTCATACTGAGCGATGAAGCTCATGTTTTCTTTTACCATAATGATCTCCTCCGTATTCTCTGCAATGCCGCCGCAAACGCAGCGGCGATATACCATGTTTATTTTATTATTTTATACTAAATCTCCATAGGTGGTCAAGCATTATCTGCAATTTCACAGACGACAGCCTGTACTTTTTGATCAAAATGCTCGGTGGGGATATGCTCGATGACAAACTGCCGATAGCAGATGCCGCAGGTGAAGGCCGACGTCTGTTCCATAAAGCGGTCGTAATAGCCGCCGCCCTGGCCCAGTCGGGTGCCGTCTTTGGTAAAGGCCAGCGCAGGCACCACGGCAAAGTCGATCTCTTCAAAGGGAACGGTGGGCAGGCCGGCTTTGGGCTCGAGGATGCCGTACATGCCCGATTCCAGCTGATCGAGGCTCTCCAGCACAACGGCCTCCATGATGCCATCTTCCATGCATCTGGGGACGCACAGGCGCTTGCCCTGCCGGAGGATATCCTGCAGGATACCGCGGGTCTCGGGCTCGCCGCCGTAGGAGACAAAGCAGAAGACGGTATCGGCCTTCCGATACTCTTCTCTGGCCAGCACCTGCTGCTCGATGGATCCGTCCCACACCTTGCGCTGCTCGGGATCGAGGGCGCGGCGCTGCTTGCGGATGGCCTTGCGGAGGATCTTCTTCTGGGAGCGGCTGAGCTTCTCGTCGCGGGCCTTGCGGCCTTCGAGGGGATCGTAGGTCCAGCCGAGGTCGTTGTGATAGATCATCTGGCGGGTCATGCCGCCGTCGACAACGATATCCTGCCCGGTAATAAAGCTGCTGGAGGGAGAACACAGAAAGAGGATGGCGCCCACGATGTCCTCGGGCACGCCGACACGCTCGACCGGATGCTGGCCGCGGTCGCCGGTATCATAGGCCGGGGCAAAGCCCTCTTCCCCTTCATGCCAGCCGCCGGTCTCGATCCAGCCGGGAGAAACCGAATTGACCCTTGCAATACCGCGCAGGCTGACGCTGAGGGCGTGGGTCAGGGCCGCAATACCGCCCTTGGCCGCCGTGTAGCTCTCGGTATCCTCCTGCGACATGAGATGGCGGCTGGAAGAGATATTGACGATGGCCGCACCCCGGTTGAAGTCGCGCAGGAAGAGCTTGCAGAGCATATAGGGGGCCGTGACGCCCAGACGGAGGACATAATTGAAGTCGTCGAAGGAGCAGTCGGACAGGATGCCGCCGCGGCTGCGGCAGGCGTTGTTGATCAGATAATCGAGGCCCGATCTGCCGGCTGTGACCTGCTTGTGGATATCCTTCAGCACGGCCTCTTCGGTGATGTCGCCGCAGATGAAGTGGGCATCGCCGCCGCGCGCTGTGATTTTGGAAACGACCGCTTCGCCGCCCTTCCGGTCGATATCAACGATCCATACCTCGGCGCCCAGACGGGCAAACTCCAATGCTGTGGCACGGCCGATGCCGCCTGCACCGCCGGTGATGAGGGCGCGCTTGCCCTTCATGGGTTTATAGTCTGTCATACTTATGCCTTCTTCAGTTCAAATACATTTCTGGCTTCGCCGACGATAACGCCGTTGTCGTTTTTGATGATGCCGCTGTTGAGCTCGTGGAGCATATCGAGGGTCTCCTGCTTGTTGTAGCCGATCTCGCGGAAGATGCCGCCCAGCAGGAAGGGCCACAGATAGTCGGTGCCATCGGCGATCTTGAGGGAGATGCCCAGGCCCTCTTCCTTGAGGGCAACGCCGTAGACGCCCATGGCGCCGCCCTTGCCGATCAGGTTCTGGTCGCGGTTGATGTTGCCGCAGAGGAAGCCGCGGCCGCGCAGCATGATGGGATTGGCATTGATCATGGGCACAAAGCGTGCGGCAGCAGCGCCCAGCTTCTGATCGGGCATCTTTTCGGGGCGGGCCAGATTCTTGAAGGCGACGGCGATATTTTTGAGAGGTACGGCAAATACAGGCACGCCGCAGCCGTCGATGCCGATGCCGATCTCCTCCTTTTCGACCTCGCTGGCAATGGCCATGGTGTCGAGGACGGTCTGCTGGGCGGGGGATTCGATCTCGTGATAGCCCTTGACCGAGCCGGTCAGCTCGCGCTGGAGCAGCATGAGGGAAAGGTGCTTGCCCGAGCAGTTGTGGAAGACCTTACGGGTGGGGATGCCGGCGCGGATGCGGGCCTCGTTGCTGAGGACGTCGGCAGGATAGGTGGGGTTCATGATCAGATCCTGCTCGTCGATGCCGGCCTTGCGCATGATGCTCTCCAGTGCCTCGACATGGATGTCCTGGGCGGTGTGGGAGCCGGCAAAAATGGCGCACTCGCGGTCGGTCAGGCCGTATTTTTTATCCAGCTCCATGGCGATGGTGGGCAGAGCCTGTACCGGCTTGGAGGCCGAGCGGTAAAAGACCTTCTGATTGACGTCACCGGCGCTCCAGATCACATTGGAGTCTTTGTCGACGACGCAGATATAGCCGTAGTGGGTATTTTCCAGCAGGCCGCCGCGGTATTCTTCGATCAGTTTTGCGTATGTATCCATGGTTG
>JAFQKM010000210.1 GCA_017396925.1 Clostridia bacterium | reverse complement strand
CTCATCGGAGAATAATACCAAGCCGAAGAAAAGCCGCCCTTAGGGCGGCATTTTCTATGATAAAGATACATTTATCTCTCAAACGCGACTCTGCCGTCGACAATGGTCATGCAGACCTGTACGTTGCGGATGTCCTCGGGATCGATGCCGACCAGGCTGCGGTCGAGCAAGACCACATCGGCCAGCATACCCGGCTCGAGGGTGCCCTTGATCTCTTCCTCGCGGCTCATATAGGCGCCGCCCCAGGTCATGGCGCGCAGGGCCTCTTCCACCGTGATGGCCTCTTCGGTGCCCAGGCAGTGGCCATGCATGCCCTTACGGGTGACCGCCGCATACATACCCCAGAAGGGGTTGTGATGGGCCGAGGGGATGTCGGTGCTCATGGTGACCACAACGCCGTCGTCGATGGCCGAGCGGAGGGGCATGAAGGTGCGCTGCTGTTCTTCCCGCAGCAGCTTGGGATAGCCGTCGGCCTCGTTGTAGATAAAGGCCGGCTGGGCTGCCATAATGATACCGGCTTCGGCCATTTTGCGGCGTACATCGGCATCGGCATAATAGCAGTGGATCAGCTGATGGCGGCGGTCGCCGGGATTCTGTTTCCACGCATCATAGATGGCATCTGCCGCCATTTCAACGGCCACATCGCCCATAACATGGATGCCGACGCCCCAGTCGTTGTCGTGGGCCTCTCCGACCCAGCCGGGCAGGGCCTTCGGGTCGAGGCGCAGGGGGAAGGCTTCAATATGGTCATCCCCCACATAGTTCCATGTGCGCAGGCTGGTCTTGGAGGTCAGTCCGCCGTCGATGGCCATCTTGAGGCTGCCGATGCGCAGCCAGGGATCGCCGAAGCCGCTGCTCAGGCCCAGTTCGCCGATCAGACGGTCGGAAAAGTCTTCGTCTTCGTTGATGGCAAAGCCATGCCAGCAGGGCATGAGGTTGACACGCAGCTTGAGCTCGCCGCCGCTGCGCAGGCGCTGGTAGGCATGGATCATGCTGGGCGTAACGCCGGCTTCCATTACGCTGGTGATGCCATAACGCAGGAAGTCATCCTGGGCGCGGCGGATGGCAACGGTGATCTGCTCGCCGGCGCCGAACTTGCTGTCGCCAAAGGCCGAGGGCATAACATCGCGCACCAGCTGCTTGGCCGAGCGGAACAGCAGGCCGTTGGGCTCGCCGTCTGCATCACGGCCAATGGTGCCGCCCTTGGGATCGGGGGTATCCCGGGTAATGCCGGCCGCCTTCAGCGCCGCGCTGTTGGCACAGCAGGTGGAAAAGATGCGTTCGAGGACAACGGGATTCTCGGGCGAGACCGGGTCAAGGTCGTGTTTTGTGGGCATACGACCCTCGATAAACTGGGATTCGATCCAGCTGCCGCCCTGCAGCCACTGTCCGGGCGCCAGATCGGCAACACGGCGGCCGACCTCTTCGGCCAGTGCAGCAATGCTGGGAATGCCGAAGGTGATGATGCCCTCCATCAGCATACCGGCCTCCCACATGTGGCAGTGGGAATCGTTGACGCCGGGAATGACCGATGCACCGCCGGCATCGACAATGCGGGTCTCGGGGCCGGCCAGCGCCAGGATCTCGGCATCACTGCCGACGGCCAGGACCTTGTTTCCGGCCAGCGCAATGGCCTGTTCGATGGTATTCTCCCGATCGACGATATGCACATGGGCATTGTGCAGGATCATCTGGGGTACATGACAACGGGAATGGCGCATAATTCTGCCTCCTTGCTATGCGGCATCTGCAGTTTTATAAGATAACTCCAGTATACTACAGCAGCACCTGCGGGGTCAATGCGGCAGCGGCGCCACAGCGGTAGATAACCGCTCTTTGGTCAGGCGTAAAAAATCCGGTTTTGATCTTTCAGTTCAGGGAAGTCCATCTCTACTCTTTTGTAACCTGATAAATGCCAAGCAGAATCAGGACAGCACCGATGACCAAACTCCAGCTGACCGGCTCTCCCAGAAGAATCACTCCGGAAACCATGGAACAGAGGGTCGTGATTGCGCCAAAGGAAGAGAGCTTTACAACAGACATTCTTCCGACGGCATAGTT
>JAFQKM010000209.1 GCA_017396925.1 Clostridia bacterium | reverse complement strand
GCCCACCTTGAGGTCATACTTGCGGATCAGCTGGTCGCAGAGGGCATTGAGGGCATCGATGTCGCCTTCCTTCAGCTCCAGTTCGATCTCGCCCAGCGGGGCACGCAGCTCGCCCTTGGTGTATTCGCCGATGTCGTAGGAGAGGATGAAATGCAGGCCGTCGTGGTCGTAATCGGCCTCGGTACGGGTAAAGCTGCAGCCGCAGACCGGCGCCAGCTCGGCCCCTTCCAGAACGGCCTTGAGCTCGTCGGGCATCTCTTCCAGCGTGCAAAGCTTCTGTACGCCCTCGGTGATGTTCTCGGCAGGCACCTCGTATTCCTCGCGGACCTTGGCGCTGCCTTCGGTGCGGCGGCTGACCTTGAGGCAGCATACGCCCTCGCCGTTTTCCTGACGGATGCGCAGGCCGGCCTTCATCTTGCCCAGCAGACCGTATTTATCAATATAATAGATGCTTTCCATATCGCTGCGGCGGGCGTCGCCCAGATAGGGGCGCAGCAGCTCGTCGGCAAAAACCTGCGATGCCACGGCCGCATCGACGGGGGACAACTTGATCTCGGTTTCCATAGGGATGAACCTCCTGTATATATCTGCCCTTATTGTAACAGATGATGTGTAGGGTGGCAAGTAGACTCTATTTTATGCAAACTGCCAAGTTAGTCTTGACTTAAACCCCACTCTAAGTTGTATACTATAACCATAAAGATATTATTCAAAGGAGATGCGTACCTATGAAATCCAAGGTTTACTTTACAAAGAACATCACCCCCGAAAACGTCCTCAAGCTCTTCCTCATGCTCAACAAGGAGCTGCCCGGCAAGGTCGCCATCAAGGTCCATTCGGGCGAAGTCGGCAACCAGAACTTCCTGCGTCCCGACTTCTGGGAACCCATCGTCAAGCATGTCGGTGGCACGGTCGTCGAGTGCAATACAGCCTATGAAGGCGAGCGCAACACCACCGAAAAGCATCTGAAGGCCATCGAGAAGCACAGCTGGAACCAGTATTTCGACTTTGATCTGCTGGATGCCGAAGGTCCCGATATCGAGCTGGAGATCCCCAAGGGCAAGGTCATCCAGAAGAACTACATCGGCAAGAATGCAGCCAACTATGATTCCATGCTGGTCCTGTCCCACTTCAAGGGCCATCCCATGGGCGGTTACGGCGGCGCCATCAAGCAGCTGTCGATCGGCGTCGGCTCTTCCTACGGCAAGGCCTACATCCACGGCGCCGGCGAGCCCGAGAAGATCTGGACAGCCGACCACGACCTGTTCCTCGAATCCATGGCCGATGCCGCCATGTCGGTCATCGACTACTACAAGGGCAATCTGGCCTACATCAATGTCATGAAGAACATGTCGGTCGACTGCGACTGCTGCGCCAAGGCCGAGGACCCCTGCATGGCCGATATCGGCATTCTGGCCTCCCTCGATCCCATCGCCATCGACCAGGCCTGCATCGATCTGGTTTATGCCTCCAATGATCCCGGCAGAGATCACCTGATCGAGCGTATCGAATCCCGCAACGGCGTTCTGACCATCGAAGCTGCCGCCAAGCTGGGCTACGGCTCGAGAGAATACGAGCTGGTCAATATCGACGAATAAGTTTTCGCCTATCCCCCAAGCCGCCGCGAATGATCGCGGCGGCTTTTTTATCGCAATTTTTCAGATCCGCTGTCCGAAATCGCCCTTCTCATTTGTGTATATAGGTGAATGGACATGACAAGGAGGAATGATATGATGCTTGTCTATCTATCCATGATCGAAGACGACCATTCGCGCGCATGGTTTGCTTCGGTCTACGACCAATACCGGGATGTGTTGCTTTACCGCGCCCGTCAGATCCTGCAGGACGATCGGGATGCCGAGGATGTGGTGCACGAGACCTTTCTTGTGCTGGCCGGGCAGCCCGACCGTCTGGGCGAGGGCAAAGACCCCCGCAACAAGGCCTTCCTGCTGGCCATACTGGAAAACAAGGCCATCAACCTGTGGCGGCGCAGGCGGCATCTGGGCGAACAGGTCACCTATGAGGAAGAGGCTCACATCCCTGCCCATAAGGGTGAGGGGATCGGCCTCGATGTGGCCATTGCCCGCCTGCCGGCCGAATACCGTTCAGTCATTCTGCTGCGCTACCACATGGGCTATACCGCCCGCGAGATCGCCCGCATGACGGGCAAAAAGGAAGGCACCGTCACCCGTACCATCACCCGTGCCAAAACCAGACTGGCCAAAGAACTGGAAATCATTCAAAAGGAGCTGCAATCGATATGAAAATCACCGATGAAATGCTGACCCATGCCGCACCCCACGCCTGTGCACTGTGGCTGGAGTCTGTGACCGACGAGATCCCCCGGCAGGCCGCTTCATCGGGTTTTGAGCGAAAAATGGAAAAGCTGATGCGGCGCTCCGATCGGGTACGGATCCCCCTTCGGCTGTTGCCGGTTGCCGCCGTGATCATCGCCCTGATGGTCACCGTCGGCACATTTGCCGCCGATTCCGAATGGATCAGCAAGACCTTCCACAGCACCCTGCCGCCTGCAGATGGCCCCGACTTCACCATTTCGGAAGCCAAAGATATCGAACCGGTATCGGAAGCACATCTGGCCCTCCACGAGCTGCCCTATGCCCCCGAGCTGCGCGAAGCTGTGGGCGGTATCGACCTGTATATCGGCAGTGAACACCCCGTGTCCGGCCATTACGGCTGTGAAAAGCATGGGGACGACAGCCATTTCGTCGCCGTCAAAGAACAGCTGAGTATCCAGCGCAAGACCTGTAAGATCTGCGGCCACAAAAAGATCGGGCCCGCCATCGAGACCATCGAGACCTGCCTGACCGATCCCGATCCCGAAGCCTATACCTTCTGCGATGCCCACGAAGCCTGTGAGTCTTTCGGCAAAACCGCCGCCGATTTCGAGGGTTGGACAGCCGTGGGCGAGACCGAATACACCGAATGGGAAGAGGATCGAAGCCTGCACGCCCAGCGCCTTTCCCCCTGCACCACCCATCGTCACTATGCCCACGATCAGGTCGAACAGATCCGCTATGCCGTCACCGAGTATCAGTGTCCCGACTGCCCCAAGATCGTTCCCTGCGCCGAGCTTCAGCGCCGTACGGTCTGCTATACCCTCACCGAAGGCCTGACCTACGCCGCCGAGCCGACATACTAAAAGAAAGCAGGTGAGAGAACAAGGAAGAAACCAGTGGTACACACGGCGGCTTTTCCTTTCCTTGACATAAGCGTGCATACTGACCTATAATAATATCAATAAAATTATTCACTTCATCCACACTCATTTAAGGAAAGAAGGCTAATTATCATGGAAAAGAACGTACTCGTTATGATCCCCGGCCCCACACCGGTCGTCGATTCGATCCGCCAGGAGATGGGCCGCCCCATCCAGGCATTCGGCGATCCCCGCTTCGTTGCAGCTTACAAGAAGCTGATCGACGATTTGGGC
>JAFQKM010000208.1 GCA_017396925.1 Clostridia bacterium | reverse complement strand
TCGCCGCCGTAGAGGATATCCATGGCGTCGATGATGAGGGCCGAGTCGGAGCTGTTTTTGCCCACGGTATTGCGGAACTGCTGCACCGGCATCAGAGAATACTCCAGCAGGGCGTTCTTCCACTTGCCGGCCTGGGAGGTGGTCCAGTCGCCATAAATGCGCTTATAGGTGATGACGCCGTATTTGGTGACTTCACCGAGGATGTATTTGATGTATTTGGCCGAAATATTTTCGGAATCGATCAGGATGGCAAAACGAATATCTTCCATATTTTTCATATCTCCTTTGCTGCTTCTATTTTATCATAAGCTTTCCTCAAAATAAGCATGGCATTTTCCATAAAGGAGAAAATCTTTTTTTGTCTATTTCCCCGAAAATCAAAGGGTGGCTTTCGATTTTTCCGAATCTATGATAATATAAAACAGTTAAGATTAAAAGACAGACAATCTGCCTAAAGGAGTGTTTTCATGCACGTTGTCATTCTGATCGCCGTCTTTATTGTCAGCGCTTATTTTTCTCTGAGCGTCCCCCCTGTCGGCGAAGAGTTTTCTCCCACACGCAAAAAAGTCAACAAGTTCTGCCAGCTTATCATGCTGGGTATCGTCGGCGTTTCCCTCTGCTTTGTATTCTATCAGTCGACCTTTGCCTCGATCCCCGAAGACTATGATATCAACACCGATGTTTACTGCATCGTCCTCAAGACCGACGGTCACCGTCTGCTGAGCTTCATCGACGACAGCAAGGATCTCGAGCCGCACACCATCTTCGGTGATGAAGCCAAGGCCGTTATGGAATCGGCCTTTGGTGATATGACCAAGGGTACCATGATGTCGTGGAACGAAGCGGCTGCATGGCAGGGCCGTTATAATGCCCGCGTTTACTACACCGAGGAAGAATACCAGCGCAAGCTGGACGGTCTTTCTCCTCTGACCATCGCCCGTAACGACACCGAAAAGGGCACCATGTATTACTTCACCATCGTTGAAAACGGCAAGCTTTACGTCAATATCGGCGGCACCAAGCCCTACTACTGCGTCAAGCTGTCCCGCGATGTCAAGAATATGCTCTTTCCCTGATAAAGCAAGCCTTTAAGGAGAGATCGTTATGGAGTTTACAAAAATCCGTGAGCTGACCTTTGAACAGGCCGTCGAGCTGATGTTCAAAAAGCTGGGCGACTGGAAGATCATGGCCCTGGCCACTGCCGTCGATCAGCATGTTATGGTACGCAATGTCAGCTGCCTGTTCTACGACGGCAAGATCTGGTTCAAGACCGACAAGAACTTCCGCAAGACCCAGCAGCTCTACCAGAATCCCAATGTTGCTCTGTGCTGGAGCGGCGTTCAGGTCGAGGGTACTGCCCGCAATGCAGGCCTGGTTGTCGACCAGCCCGACCGCAAGTTCGAGCAGCTCTACAAGCAGTTCATGTGGGGCAGCTACAACAAGTATTCCCACGAAGACACCGAGATCCTCATCGAAGTCACCCCCGGCTTTGTCGAAGTCTGGGATACCACCGAAGAGAATTACGCCTTCCAGATTTTCATCGATTTCAACAACAGGTCGGTGGAAGTCAAGCAGTACGATCAGTTTTAAATCACATCAAAAAAGCCGCCCATCTGGGCGGCTTTCTTTTTTATCCGCAGGCTGTTTATGCCTTGGGGTTCATTTTGGCAGTAAAGTTTTCCAGTTTTACCTTCAGTACAGCCAGACGGCTCAGGGAGGAATCGCCATAGACAAAGCCTTCACGGCCGGTCTGATGCTTCATCAGAATGTCCAGTGCGGCACGCTTTTCCTCATTGCCGGTCAGGCGCAGGGCGCGGCCCTTGCCCATGACCGAAGCATAATAATAGCTGAAGCTGCAGGCATTGTCGCCGCCGTCCTTCAGGCCGTCCTGCACGCTGATGGTGCAG